>NZ_BADY01000074.1:0-49566 GCF_000241185.1 Pseudoalteromonas sp. BSi20495 | reverse complement strand
AAAGTATGGTGGGCGCAGGAGGATTCGAACCTCCGACCGCTCGGTTCGTAGCCGAGTACTCTATCCAGCTGAGCTATGCACCCATACTTTAAAACTTTACAAAACACGCCATTAAAAGAAATGGTGGAGAGGGAGGGATTCGAACCCTCGATAGAGCTACAAACTCTATACTCCCTTAGCAGGGGAGCTCCTTCGGCCACTCGGACACCTCTCCGTCTTGTGGGGCGTATAATAAAGATTTCAGAAAATATGTCAAACACTTTTCTACCAAAAACGACTATATGGTTATAGATTGCACATATGCTTGGTTTTAAAGTGTAATTAGTTTGAAAATTAAGCGACTTATGAGTCTTCAGAGTGAGGATTAATACCTTCAACTGGTACTAACTCATCTGTTAGGTTTGCAAGGTACTGCTCTTGATACCCCAATTGCTGAAACTCAGCAATACAGGCTCTATAGTAGGCTTGTCGTTCTTGCTCTGTCGTACAGAGTTCTGACGACTCTTCAACGCGTTTATTTTTCATTTTATTATTCTATAAGTCCGTTTGATTATTCTTAGTTAAAGCGTACAACCTAGGCCGCTTAAATTTTCGCCACAGTGTAGCTAAAAAAGTTACATAAATACAACAAAATGTTTAAAAAACAGTCATAATAAAAAGTTATAATACTAACCAAATTTGTTTAAAAGAATCAAAATAAACAATATCAAATACTTAAGTTTATAAAAACAACGCCACCCTAATCAAAAACAATTAACAAATTACATCTTTTTATTTACGAAGTACCTTGTTAAAAGCATACCTTTATTGTCTAGGCTTTAAACACAAAAACGCCGCGATTAGGCGGCGTTTATTAACTTACTTTGTTTTACCCAAAGCTTAGTCAGCTTGTGGACGCATATGCGGGAACAAAATAACGTCTTTAATTGTAGATGAGTCAGTAAACAACATTACTAAACGGTCAATACCAATACCTTCACCTGCAGTTGGCGGTAAGCCGTACTCAAGTGCGCGTATGTAGTCTTCATCGTAATGCATTGCTTCATCATCGCCTGCGTCTTTCTCTTCAACTTGGCGAGTAAAGCGCTCAGCTTGGTCTTGTGCATCATTAAGCTCAGAGAAACCATTTGCAAGTTCACGACCGCCAACAAAAAACTCAAAACGGTCTGTAACAAATGAGTTTTCGTCGTTACGACGTGCAAGTGGTGATACTTCCCACGGGTAGCCAGTAATAAACGTAGGTTGAATAAGCATGTGCTCTGCTGTTTCTTCAAATATTTCACACAAGAACTTACCTGGGCCCCAAACACAATTTTCAGGAATTTTAACGTGCACTTGTTTAGCGTACGCTTTTAATTCGTCAAAGTGGTTTTCTGGGTCGTTAAATACCGCAGCATCAAACTCAGGGTTATATTTTAATATTGCATCGCTCATGCTTAAACGTGTAAACGGTTGGCCAAAGTCGTATTCAACTGAGTCGATAACTTCGCCGTTTTCATCTTTAGTTGTATTAACTACAACTGCACTACCTAGTACGTTTTCTGCAACCGTACGTAGCATGTCTTCGGTGATGTTCATCAGGTCGATGTAATCAGCGTATGCTTGATAAAATTCAATCATTGTGAATTCTGGATTGTGACGCGTAGATAACCCTTCGTTACGGAAGTTACGGTTAATTTCAAATACACGGTCAAAACCACCTACCACTAAGCGCTTTAAGTAAAGCTCAGGCGCTATACGCAAGTACATGTCGATATCAAGCGCGTTATGGTGAGTTACAAACGGACGCGCAGATGCACCGCCAGGTATAACCTGTAGCATTGGTGTTTCTACTTCCATAAAGTCACGGTCTGCTAAAAAGCGACGAATGCCTTCAACTACTTGTGAACGAATGCGGAATGTTTCGCGCGTTGCTTCGTTAGTGATTAAATCAACGTAACGTTGGCGGTACTTAGTTTCTTGATCCGATAAGCCATGGAATTTTTCAGGCAGTGGACGAAGTGACTTAGTTAATAATTGATACTCAGTCATTTCTACGTATAAATCGCCTTTACCTGATTTATTTAATGCGCCTTTAACACCAATAATATCGCCAGTGTCTAGTTGACCATATTTTTCTTTAAGATCTTTTTGAACATCTTTAGATGCATACGCTTGTACGCGGCCTTTCATGTCTTGAATTACAAAAAACGGTCCACGCTTTGCTAAAATACGGCCAGCGATAGACACAACTTCTTGCATCTCTACTAATTCTTCTTTGCTCTTATCACCAAACTGGGCTTGCAAATCAGCCGTGTAATGCTCACGACGGAATTGGTTTGGATGACCGTTGGCTGGGCAATTTTCGCGTATAGCGTCTAACTTGCCGCGACGCTCAGCGATTAACTTGTTTTCGTCTTGGATTTTATCAGTCATTTTTTAGCTCTTTATTAGCTTGGTGGTTATAGGCCAGATTTAAGGCTGGCTTCAATAAATTTATCTAAGTTACCGTCAAGTACCGATTGGGTATTGCGGTTTTCAACGCCTGTACGTAAATCTTTAATGCGTGCGTCATCAAGTACGTATGAACGAATTTGACTACCCCAACCAATATCAGATTTAGCATCTTCTTGCGTTTGTTTTTCAGCATTTTGCTGTTGTAGTTCAAGCTCAAATAATTTAGCTTTTAACTGCTTCATCGCCTGGGCTTTATTTTTATGCTGCGAACGCTCGTTTTGACACTGCACTACGGTATTTGTTGGTACGTGAGTGATACGAACCGCCGATTCGGTGGTGTTAACGTGCTGACCACCCGCGCCCGATGCACGGTAAACGTCTATACGCAGGTCTGACGGATTCATATCAATTTCAATATTATCGTCAACTTCTGGGTATACAAACGCAGAAGCAAACGAAGTATGACGACGACCACTTGAGTCAAATGGACTTTTACGTACTAAGCGATGCACACCAGTTTCTGTACGTAACCAACCGTAAGCGTATTCGCCAACAAAGCGAACTGTTGCACCTTTAATACCAGCAACATCACCGTCGGTTGCTTCAACTAGCTCAACTTTAAAGCCTTTAGCCTCGCCCCAACGTAAGTACATACGAAGTAGAATGTTACACCAGTCTTGTGCTTCAGTGCCGCCAGAACCCGATTGTAAATCAAGGTACGCATCGTTTGAGTCATGAGGACCTGAAAACATACGACGAAACTCTAAACCTTCTAACTGCTCGTTTAGATCGGCAAGCTCGCTTTGTGCTTCATCAAAGGTATCTTGATCTTCGGCTTCTACAGCAAGTTCAAGTAAACCTTCAACGTCGTCAGTACCGGCTACAAGGTTGTCGATTGTTTCAACAACGGCTTCTAATGCTGATTTTTCACGGCCAAGCGCTTGTGCGCGTTCAGGCTCATTCCATACGGCTGAATCTTCAAGTTCGGCGTTAACTTCTTCTAAGCGTTCTTGTTTAAGAGCGTAGTCAAAGGTACCCCCGAAGCAACTCAGTACGTTCGCGAATTTCCTTGATTTGGTTAATCACAGGATTCACTTCAAACATGGTCATTACTCCAAAATGGCTGATTTACGCGCGTTTATACCGCGTAAGTTATCGTCAAATGATAAAAACGCCCGATTTTAACAAAAAACCGCGCGCTTTATTAGCCTTTTATGCATGCTTTGTGCATATTTTTTAGTGCACTTTTTCAAGTTCTCTGGCTATTAATTGCAGTGTAAATTTACCTCTAAACTCATTTATATCGAGGTGGTACGCTACTTTTACAAACTTCGCTTCTGTGTCTGGCCATTCTTTTACATCAATACCAAAGGCAATGGCGTCTACTAATCGCCCTGATTGATGCTTTAAAACGAGCTTTAAATGCTTTTCGCCGACTATGCGCTGCTGTATTACTTCAAAGGTGTGCTCAAACACTGGCTCAGGAAATTGCTGCCCCCACGGGCCCGATTGCTTTAATAGTTGAGCAAACTCCATAGTAAAGCAGTCGTTTGGCAGCTCACCGTCAGTAAATACAATGCAGCGCTTACTTTCTTCACTCAGTTGCGCGCTAACTGCGGCATCAAACGCTTTTTTAAAGTCGTTAAAGTGCTGCTCGTTAATACTTAAACCAGCGGCCATTGCGTGGCCACCAAATTTATTAATTAAGTGTGGGTCGGCTGTATTGAGTCCTTCGAGTAAATCGCGCATGTGTAGCCCTTCAATAGAGCGGCACGAGCCTTTAATTTCACCGTTTTCGCCACCAGCAAATATAACGGTTGGACGGTGGTATTTTTCTTTCAAGCGACCAGCCAAAATACCAATAACACCTTGATGCCAATCATCTTGAAACAAACAAATAGCATCAGGGATGCTATCGTCGCTAAATGCGAGCCTATCAAGCACAGCTTGTGCCTCCACTTGCATGCCTTGTTCTATTTCGCGCCTTGCAAAGTTTAAGCTATCGAGCTCGCTCGCTATACTGCGCGCTTGGTTTATGTCGGTGCTGAGCAAGCACGCTATACCTAAACTCATGTCGTCTAATCGCCCTGCTGCATTTAAACGCGGCGCAAGTGAAAAGCCAAAGTCGCTTGCGCTTAAGCGCGCTGCATTGCGGTTAGCCACTTCAATAAGCGCGGTGATGCCTGGGCGTGTTTTACCACTGCGAATACGTGCTAAACCTTGATGTACTAAGGTGCGGTTATTTGCATCAAGTGCGACAACATCAGCAACCGTACCAAGCGCTACAATATCGAGCAAGTTAGCTAAATTAGGCGGCGGTTGTTTCTCAAAATAACCAAGGTCTCGCATTACGCTTCTTAGCGCTATTAATAAGTAAAAAGCAACGCCAACGCCTGCAATAGATTTAGACGGGAAGTTACATTCGTGCCTATTTGGATTTACTATTGCATCGGCATTTGGTAGTTGCTCACCTTGTAAGTGGTGATCTGTTACCAGCACTTTTATGCCAACCGATTTTAAAATATCAATACCGGCAATACACGATATGCCGTTATCTACGGTGATCACTAAATCAGGCTTAATTTGTACTATTTGCTCTGCAAGGGCTGGGCTTAAACCGTAGCCTAAGCTAAACCGATCCGGAATTAAGTAATCTAAATGCTTAAAGCCAAACATCGAAAGACCTTGCATTAAAGTGGCCGTACTCGTTGCACCATCGGCATCAAAATCGCCGACTATTAAAATGTGGCTTTGCGCCTTTAATGCGTCTATTAATAAATCGCTGGCTTTATCTATGTCTTTGAACAATTTAAAGTCGTGAAGCGTAGCTACGCTGTTATTTAGCTCTTCGGCATTGAATACATTGCGGTTAGCATAAATTTGTTTAATTACAGGGTGTAAATTACTCGGTAAATGCGAGTCGTTAACGTTTTCACGCGCAATGATTAGTTTTTTCATGCAGAGTTTTAACTTATTGAGTCGTACTAAAAAGACAAAAAAAGGCCATTAAGGCCTTTTTATTAACTATAAAACGTATTACGACGCTTTGTTAGCATCTAATGCTGCTTTTAATGCTGCTGCGGGCTGGTAACCTGGGATCATCGTACCATCTTCTAAAACAATAGCCGGCGTGCCGCTAATACCAAAGCTTTGACCTAGCTGGTAATGCTCAGCAACCGGTGCATTACACCCTGCAATTACTTTAGTGTCTGCGCCCGATTTAGCCTCAGTCAGTGCTTCTTGCTGATCTTTAGCACACCACACATTCATTAAATCAGCATAACCGGAACCTTGTAGCCCACCACGCGGAAATGCAAGATACTTAACGGTAATACCTTCATCGAGTAAATCATCTAGCTCACGGTGCAACTTACGACAGTAGCCACAGCTAATATCAGTAAATACGGTAATGCTGTGCTTTTCGTTTGGTGCTTTATACACAATCATCGAATCTTCGTATTCTTTAATGCCTTCAACGCGCACGCCGTTTAATGCTTGCTCAGTTAGGTTATTACGATTATTCAAATCGATTAACGTACCTTGCATTAAAAATTGACCATCTGGACTTGCGTAAAGCACGCCTTTGTTGGTAATGAGCTCTTTTAACCCTGCAACTGGACTTGGGTTAATTTGCTTAACCGTTACGCCTAAAGTCGCAAATTTAGTAACTATAGGATCATTAGCATCAGGAGCTACAGCAACGCTATTTGCAAATGCACTAATACTTGTGCACAACATGGCACCTGCTAACATTAATTTTTTCATAATTTTCTCTATTCCAAAAGTACTTATAAATTGACCGGCTTAGTGCTATTTAATTTCAAATTAAGCACGCGGGTGATGCTGCGCATGCACCGATTTTAAACGTTCATTAGCAACATGGGTATAAATTTGTGTGGTTGATAAATCACTGTGGCCCAACATCATTTGTACCACACGTAAATCTGCCCCATGGTTTAATAAATGCGTAGCAAAAGCATGGCGCATTGTATGGGGCGATATTGGAGACTCAACTGCTGCCAAAATAGCATAGTGTTTAATTCTATGCCAAAAGGTTTGTCGCGTCATGCCAACACCGCGCTTAGACGGAAACACAAAATCGGTGGCGTGTTTTATCATTTGCGCACGCCCGACCTTTAAAAATTGCTCAAGCCAGTACATGGCTTCCTCGCCAAGTGGCACTAAGCGCTCTTTATTACCTTTACCTTTTACAAACACCACAGCTTGACGCAAATTAATTTGCTCCATACGCAACCCAACAAGCTCACTTACACGCAAACCCGTTGCATAAAGTAGTTCAAGCATCGCTTTATCGCGCAGTCCCATCGCTTCTTCTGTATTGGGCGCATTTAACAATGCCTCAACTTCAGCTTCTGAGAGTGTTTTAGGTAACGACTGCCCTGCTTTTGGTTGAGCAATATTTAGCATGGGCGAATCACTAATTATTTTTTCGCGTACAAAGTACTGATAAAAACGCTTTAGCGCACTAATACTGCGTGCCGTACTACGTGGTTTTAATCCTAAATCAACTCTGTGAGCTAAGTAACCCTCTATATCAAGCCCGGTTACCGTCATTAAGTTTTCGCCCTTTAAAAATAGGCAAAACTTATCTAAATCGCTGCGATAAGCACTTAATGTGTTTTCGCTTACGCCTTGCTCTAAGTACAGGCTATCTAAAAAGGTTTCTAGGTAGTCGCTATTACTGCTCATACTGCTGTCATTTTCAAAAGAATCGTCAGATAGCGTTGTCACATTATGCTCTCATGCTTTGCTAAGGTATCAATTAAAAATACCTTACGGTAAACTTGAGCCTATCATATCAGGCAATTACACAGTGATAAATACGATGCAAATTGGTTTATTTTTTGGTTCTACTACGTGCTACACCGAAATGGCAGCAGAAAAGATTCGCGACATTATTGGTGCCGATATAGTTACCCTGCACAATATTAAAGACGAGCCACTAAAAAATGCGCAGCAGTACGACTTTATCATCTTTGGTATTTCAACATGGGATTTTGGTGAAATACAAGAAGACTGGGAGTCAAAATGGGACGACATAGCCGACGTAAACCTAAGCGGTAAAACCATTGCTTTATTTGGCATGGGCGATCAGCAAGGTTACGGGCAGTGGTTTCAAGATGCGCTAGGGATGCTGCACGACGAAATAAATACGCAAACATTTACCCAACTTGGTTTTTGGTCCAACGACAGTAGTTACGAGTTTGAAGCTTCAAAAGCGCTAACTCCCGATGGCAAACAATTTGTAGGGCTCGCACTGGACGAAGACAGCCAATACGAGCTAAGTGATGACCGTATTGCGACTTGGGTTGAACAAGTAATGACTGAATACGGCGAAACGCTTTAACTAAAATTGCGTAGCCATTATTGCTACGCTACAAAGTAATTACTCAACCCTTAGCCAATATTGGTTACGGAAAAAAAAGCCAATGTAACCACGTACTTCAAGTTTTTGACCTTCATCTTGCACTGTGAGCTGTAAGGTGTAGGTTTTACCATTTGTTGGGTCAAGTATTTCGCCATCTCCCCAAACGTCATCATCCTCAGCTTTTACATCAGTAATAATAGTCATTCCTAAAATAGGCTGATCTTTTAGCTCATCATCACATTTATTGCATATATCATTTTGTTTTGTAGGGTCTAGAATAGTTTCAACTTTACCGCTTAAAGTACCGTTGGTTTGGGTAATACGTACATACGACTTAGCTTGGTTTGTATCCTCGTCAATCGTTTTCCAAAGCCCAACTGGGGTCATGGCTGCCAGTGCACTTTGGCTTGCCAAAACAACCGCAGAGAATGTACTTAGTAGTATTATTTTATTTAATTTTTTCATTGTGTTGTCTTAATTCAATGTAACTAATGAGTGAATCATAACAGGTGATTTATAAACACACTATGAAAGAACAGTACCTAAAAAACCTAAACTAATAATCATTAGCTTAGGCTTAGGTTCAAATATAGGCTTTTTATTTATTTTTTAAAAACTACGAATGGCTACACTTGAGTTATTAAACTCAAATTTATTAATTTTTCCGCATTGCGCCATATGATTAGTGCTTGTATAAGGTGTATTGTTTTGAGCAATAGCAGTCTCCCATCCTTGGCCGTTTTTAATGAATGCTTTTAGTTCAAACCATCCATTAATCGCTTTACTGCAATCCATATCTACATCAAGCATCCAATAGTGTTCGCCCCATATATTTAAAGATGTCACACCAAAACCATCTGTGTTTACCGTTTTTTCAGCGCCCCAACCTGCTGGCCAAACATTCGTTGTCCAGTCGGTCGCAGAACCTTCTGCTTCGCTACTTTGCCCATTTTCTATGCCATACCAATCAAGGTAGTTATCATTTGCTTTCCAAGGGCTTGTTGTCACGTTTTTTAAATTATTATGACGAATAGGCATTGCACACTCAAAATTACTTGTTTGGCAATTTCGACCCAGATTTGCGTTTGCATAAGCGTGATCTACACCACCGCGCAAAAACATATCTTGTCCACTTTGCGTTTGTGCATTAATAAAAATAACCGTGCGTTGCCAGTCACTCCCTGTATTTGGCACAGAGCTTGTATTTAACTTGGCATTTTTATGAATTGCCATTGCATCCCAAGCACCAATATTGAGATTAATAGTACCGTCGGAATTAACCGTTATAACCTCGCCACTGCAACTTTTAGCATCAGCCGACAACTCGCCTTTTAGCACATTACAGTATTGCCCAGGCGCCATGTCTGTTTGCACCGTTGCAATGAGTGTTGAGTCTTCTTTGTTAATAGCCATATGACCCGAGCTACCTCGGCCAAATGATATTTGATTATTCGTGTTATCCCACCAATTTGTTACTGCCCAATTGTCGGCGGTGTTATTTCTAAAATCGACCCCGCCTGAAATATATGACCAGCGATGCTCACACTTCCAATTACTAGCAAAACACTCTAAGTTACCATTATTATGTACCGGTACGTTTGGCCCACCAGCATCTGTATCACCATGAAAATCATAACTCGACATTACTTTTGGATAACCGTACGGATAAGCCAACATAAATACATTAGCTAAGTCATATAAGCGGCCATCCTCAAAGGTAATTACATTACCAGCGCCGCCATGACCACGTTGATTATCGTGATTATCTACAAAAACCACCGCAGAAGAGCTAGGCATAAAGCCCCACCCTTCGCCAAAATTACTTAGCCATGCAAGCGAGCCGTTTCTAAAAGTATTACCAAGCTCAGTGCTATATTTAAATTCAGTTACTAAACCAGTGCTTAAATATTCAGAGGCGCCAACAGCCTCTCCACCTTGATCAATCACTTCTTGAAAAACCACTGGCGAGCCATTTACTTTGGCCATTAAATTTTGGATATCGCTTGCGGCAACATGTTTAGAAGCATCAAACCGAAAGCCTTTTACGCCAATAGCTTGTAAGTCGTTAATATATGCTGCAATGGTATTTTGCACATAGTTTGAAGCGGTATCTAAATCGGCAAGTCCAACGAGTTCACAATTTTGTACTCGGTAGCGATCGTTGCCATAATCAGAGCTATTAATGGTACAACTTTCATGAAAATCTTGTGGGCTATAAATAGGAAAGCTTTTATTACCAAAACTATTACCCGCTGTGCCTGTGCCACTTCCTGCTGCCATATGGTTAATAAGCGTATCAACATAAATATCAACCCCAGCTGCACTACAGCGATTTACCATATCAATAAACTGTGCACGGTTACCGCCACGACTTTGCAGTTCATAACTTACAGGCTGATAGCGTGTCCACCATTGGCCTCCTGTAATGTGTTCATTAGGTGGCGATACCTGCACTGCAGCATAGCCTTTTGGTCCTAAATACTGTTCACATTCTTGCGCTACATCTTGCCAATTCCATTCAAACAAATGCACAAATGTGGTGGGCGTAGCTGTGGCAATACTCGGTAAGAGCAACCCTAGACTTAAACCTGCGGTGGTGATTATTTTATTGAGTTTCATAGTGTGTGATCCAATTGTTGAGCGAGCAAAACAACTACTCGATTTTATTTACAAGTGGTTAACACTAGGCTTATAGTCGATGAAATAAAAACTGAATACGTATGCATAACGGGTAAACTATCCTTTATTACTAAATAACCTTCATTACTAAGTAACTTACATTTTTAAATAAAATGTTTTGCACAAAGCTATATAATCAGCAGTGTAGGTATTATCTAAGTTTCTAATACACAGGGTTGATGATTCTAAATCGCTTTTTACGTAGCTAAATGTCATTAAACTGCGGCTAATATCTTTATTGGGCGTGGCTTTTACTTGGCAGTGAGTATTTAAATAAAGCCCATTTTGAGTAGCAAGCTCAATAAATAATGCGCCTTCAACGCTTGGGAGTATTAAGTTAAAGCGAGAGCGACTATGGCTTAAACGTTTAAACGCATTTATTAACTCTTCAAAACTTAAGCCGTCGGTATGGCGCGCGGTATTACGCGCAGCATTCTCGCCTTTTAAACTGTGATTAAAATACGGCGGATTAGAGATAACCACGTCAAATTTAATTTCACTACTAAAGCTTTGAATAGTTTGGTGCTTAATACTTATTGTTGGCCACGGGCTATTAGCTATATTTTTTAATGCTTGGTTATGGGCGCTTTCGTCAATTTCTACCGCAGTTATATCAAGCTCATGACCACGTTGCTTACACATTAACGCTAATAAGCCGGTACCTGTGCCTATATCAAGTAGCGACCTTGCACCGCTTAAATTAGCCCATGCACCAAGCAAAATGCCATCGGTAGAAACTTTCATTGCACAGTGGTCGTGTTCAACTTTAAATTGTTTAAATACAAAACCAGACATTTTTTCACCTTTTCATTCACCAAGCGCAGCATAGCGCGTATAATCAGGGTAATTGTCCCTTATTTTAGACACTCTATGCAATTTTCTGAATTTGATCTTGATAACAAGCTACTCGATGCCATTAATAAAATGGGCTACGAGACGCCAACCAGCATTCAACAACAAGCTATTCCTGAAGCACTACAGGGGCGCGATATTTTAGCATCTGCGCCTACTGGTACAGGTAAAACAGCGGCATTTTTAATTCCGGCTATTCAGTACTTACTGGATTTCCCACGTCGTGACCCTGGTTTTGCGCGCGTCCTCGTTATGACCCCGACTCGTGAGTTGGCTTATCAAATTCATGAACAATGTGAACTACTAGCTAAACGCACACACCTAAAAATTGGTGTAGTAACGGGCGGTATTAACTACGGTACGCATAAAGAAATTTTTGAAAAAAATAACGATATTTTAATCGCCACACCAGGTCGATTAATGGAATACCTAGAAACCGAAAACTTTCATGCTGAACACGTAGAAATGCTTATTATTGATGAAGCAGATCGCATGTTAGATATGGGTTTCAAAAAAGAAATGAGCCGTATTTGTGACGAAGCTAAAAATCGTCGCCAATGTTTTTTATTCTCAGCAACACTTGAAGGTGACAGCGTAGAAAGGTTTGCTGAAAAAACATTAAACGACCCAGCTCTATTAGAAGCCGAATCGTCACGTAAAGAAAAAGCAAAAATTCATCAGTGGGTACATTTAGCCGACGATTATCATCATAAGCTTGAATTGTTAGTTAACACGCTAAAAAATCCTGACGTGACTAAAGCAATTGTGTTTGTTAAAACTCGCGAACGCTTAGAAACATTGATTGGTGAACTTACAACTAATGATGTAAAAGCAGCGTGGTTACGCGGCGAAATGCCACAAGACAAACGTATGAAAGCCATGGAAAACTTCCACAGTGGTAAAACAAGCATATTAGTTGCTACCGACGTAGCTGCACGTGGTATTGACGTATCTGACATCAGTCACGTTATTAACTTTGATATGCCGCGCACTGCCGACGTATATGTACACCGTATTGGTCGTACTGGCCGTGCTGGTAAAAAAGGCATAGCAATATCGTTAGTTGAAGCACATGACATTGGCATTTTATATAAAGTAGAGCGCTACGTTGAGCAAAAGTTAAAACGCCGTGTAATTAGAGGTGTTGAGCCACAGCATAAAGAAGCTAAGCCACCGGCTAAAAAGCGTAAAGATCCAGTAAAAATGAAAGCCAAGAAAAAGGCCAAGGTTAAAAAGAAGAAGTAACCTAAAACATTTTTATACTAAGCCGGCTTTTGCCGGCTTTTTAATGCAAGCCTTACAGGCTCTGGTGTTTGTACCATTATACCAATCCGCAATAATACTTAATCAATTTTAAGGATTAAATCTGACGCTAACTGCGTTAAAAAATTCTAATATAGAACAACTAAATAACGAAATTTTTGCCTTGTTATCGACACGATTTTCTTACCTCAAAATAAATCACTTAATTAAGCGAATTGGTATTACATATGTAACCCAAGCATGTAACTCATACCCATTTAAATGTAATTTTTGCCCACCTGAATTCCCACTTAATAAAATTACCTTATATTTCATAGTGTTAATATTGGCACCGAAATTGTAATTACAAAGATAACCTAGCCGATGGAATTTCCATTTTGTGGCTGCACTATTCACCGTAATGTAAGGATTAAGTTATGAACCGCTTCAAGTTAACTATCGCTTTAGTATCATTTTGTTGTTTATTTTTATTAGCTTGCGCTACAAAGGTAAGTGCAGCAACCAACATGGCAGTAGTAAGCAGTGTAGCCACTCAACCTAACCTACAACAAACTATCACCAACACCCTGCGAACTAACCCTAATCTAGCGTTAAGTGATATTCGTGTGCAGGTAAAAAATGGTGAAGTAGATTTATACGGTGAAGCACAAACTGGTTTTCAGCGCGCATTAGCTCAAAAATTTTTAGAAAATATGGATGGGGTTAAAATCATTCGTAATAAAATTAGCGTTATTTAATACGTACCACATAAACCTATTTATATAACTAATTCGTAAGCGCGGCTTGTTACTCCAACACAAGCTGCGCTTTTTTATTTTAATATTTCTAATTGTTTAGTCACATCACTTATTTTAAAACTACTTTTTTGCGAAGAATAACTATCAACAAATACTTCTTCGAAATTGCTCACTGTAGAATCTTCATTTAGCTCAAAAGGAAAACCCTTAAGCTCCTTTGTTTTTGTGTTGAACTTATAAATAAAATTATTGCCACTCAAACCAGCTGAAAAAATATATTGTTCGTTATTCAACCATCCACCGGTTTGATGAAACAAACCGATATTAAACTGGTTAGTTGTTTGATGAAGTCCAACCTTGAGTATATGACTTTCATTAAATGCAGACTTGGTTATTTCAATTGTTGGTAAAAACCAAAAACCCTCAGTGTCACCTGCAAAAACGGCTAAAAACTCACCATCGGGAGACCAACTAACAAAGTTACTTTCAGACTTTTCTCTAGCGCATAAAATACCATCCGATCTGCAAAATTCTCGTAACTGCTCTTTTACAATGTATACCGTTTTATTTGGTAGGGTAAGTGCGTTTATAGGGGTATCATTCTTATTAAGAAAAAGTATTTCAGCAGTATTGTCATCTACATTTAATTTATAGCTCAAACCATACTTAAAATTATGTTTTTCACTCGTACTCTGCTTATTACTTATTGATGTACACCCAAGCATGAAGCTTAATAAAGTAAGGGTTATGAACTGTAGTAATGCTACTTTACGCATTGATAAACTATTTAAATTAATAATGGTCATATTGTAATCACATTATCAGTTATGGCAAATAACACGGTTATCATAATAAACAAAAACCGATTAAATTTGGCTTACCCTGTTCAGGCTTAATAATTATTAAAAGCATGTACTAAAAAGCGCAATTTTACTCTGTAAAAATGCGCTGTTGGTAAGTAACTATTTCCCAATGCTTTTGGCTAATGTGTTTTAACTAAATTACTCACTTTGGCTAGAGTCAGCACCGTTGCTACTCTTTTTAGTTGATGACTGCGGGCTTATTTTATCGCTTATCATGGCATCGAGTTTCTCACCGCCCTTAATGCCAAAGTCGAGCGTACGAATTGGGAAAGGAATACTAATATCAGCTTCGTCGAGTGCCTGCTTAACGGCAACAACCCCTTTGTGGCGTACCGTCATAAAGTCAGGCTCGCCTGGGTATTTAATCCAAAACCATACCAGTAAGTTAATGCTGCTGTCGCCAAAACCTTCAGCGTATACGGCGGTTTCGTCTTTACGTATTACAAAGTTAAATTCATTTATTTTATCGGTAATAACTTGAGATGCTTTTTCTATGTCGTCGCCATACGAAATACCTACGGGTACTTCTATACGTCTTATACCTAGCGTGGTGTAATTTTTGAGTACATTTCTAAATAAGACTTTGTTTGGTACAAGTATTAGTTGCCCGTAAAAGCTCTCTATTAGCGTGTTACGTAAGTTTATTGAATGTATTGAACCAAACACATCATCGGTTTCTATTACATCACCTGTTTTAAATGGCTTGCGTACACCCATTGCTATACCTGCAATTAGGTTTTCGGTCATGTCTTGAAACGCAAAACCAATGGCCAAACCCACAATACCCGCACCAGCAAGTAGCGAAGTAACGGTGCCTTTTAGGCCAACAAAATCGAGCGCTATAAATAAACCTATGCACAACACAATAACTTTAAAAATTGATGCCATTAAATCGGCAATTTGTGTTGAGTCGAGAGAGCGGCGCAGTACGTTTTTCACCAGTTTGCCAGCAAAGCGCGCCAAAATTGAAAAAACAATAGCAATAACAATTGCCACTATAAAATTAGGAATATGGCTTATTACAACATCAAACCACCCTCCGAGCTTTTCTTCTATTAGTTTTTCGGCTTCGCCAACTGACGGAATGCTGATCATTTTATTTGCACCTATTTAGTTAGTGTTCTCATTAATATTAGATGAGGTTGCAAATATAACGCCAACATCAAAAAAGCCATGCAATGCATGGCTTTTCAATTGTTTATTTAAGCTTATGACCTAATTTTGTTCGTCGCGCATAAATACCGGCTCAAGCTCTTTAACCGTTGCCTCAGGGCTAAAGTAATAACCCGCTACAGTAAACTCTTTAAGTTGGCTTAATTGCGTTACTTTATTTTCGATAATGTAGCGCGCCATCATGCCGCGTGCTTTTTTAGCGTAAAAGCTAATTACCTTGTATTGACCGTTTTTACAGTCTTTAAAGTGTGGGGTAATAATTTGTGCATTTAATGCTTTTTTATCTACCGCTTTAAAATATTCGTTTGAAGCAAGGTTAACTAAGTATTGTGCGTCTTGCGCTTTTAATACTTCGTTTAGTTTGTTCGCTATTACGCTGCCCCAAAACTCGTATAAGTTTTTGCCACGCGAGTTTTCAAGCTTAGTGCCCATTTCAAGGCGATAAGCTTGCATTAAATCAAGTGGTTTTAATAAACCGTATAAGCCAGAAAGGATACGTAAATGGTTTTGTGCGTAATCAAGCTCGCTAGCTTTAAGCGTGCTTGCATCTAAACCGCCGTATACATCGCCATTAAAGGCAAGTGCGGCTTGTTTAGCATTACTTTGCGTAAACGGCTGCGCCCACTCACTAAAGCGTGCTGCGTTAAGCCCAGATAGCTTATCGCTAATTTTCATTAAACTGCCAATTTGCGCTGGTGTTAGTTCACGGCATACTTTCATGAGCTCTTCGCTGTGCTCTAGTAATTCAGGCTGAGTGAACTTGTCTGTTGCGGGTGGCGTTTCGTAATCAAGATTTTTTGCAGGTGAAATAACAGTGATCATAGTTAGCTATTGACTTGTAATTTATTTAGTGTCAATTTCAACATTAAATGAAACGAAAAGCACGTTTTGTTTAAATAAATCCTCTCTTAATAACCCATGCATTACCGTTTTTTTATTGATCAGGACATAAGACCTATCAAGCATTGTCACACTGTTGCAGTATGGATTGTATATATTAAGAGTGATTAGATTTTTCTTTTAACTTGCTTGGAATGAGGAAAGCAAATGACTTCAGCTCTACAAAGGCTAAAACAACATTCATCTATCGTAGCCGACACTGGTGATATTGAAGCTATTAAAAAGCATCAACCAGAAGATGCAACTACAAACCCGTCGCTTTTATTAAAAGCGAGCGAGATTGAAGCATATAAGCCTTACCTAGATAAAGCTTGGAGCTATGCAAAAGAAACCGAGCAAGAGCCGGCTAAACAACTTGAATTAGCATGTGATTACTTTGCCGTATTACTTGGTAAAGAAATTAGCGCTATTGTACCTGGTTATATTTCTACTGAAGTAGATGCACGCCTTTCGTTTAATACGCAAGCTACGATTGATAAAGCACATACCCTACTTAGCCTTTACGAAAAAGAAGGTGTAAGCAAAGACAAAATTTTAATTAAAGTAGCGTCTACATGGGAAGGTATTAAAGCCGCTGAGCAGCTAGAAAAAGAAGGCACTAAATGTAACCTTACTTTATTATTTAGCGATGCCCAAGCCCGCGCGTGTGCCGATGCAAACGTATTTCTAATTTCGCCATTTGTTGGCCGTATTTTAGATTGGCACGTTGCTAACGGTATGGAAAAACCAACCGATCCGCTACAAGATCCAGGTGTTCAGTCTGTACGCAGCATTTTTGAATTTTACAAACGCCATGACTACAAAACAGTTGTGATGGGTGCAAGTTTCCGTAACACAGGCGAAATTATTGCACTTACAGGTTGTGACAAGCTAACTATTAGCCCTAATCTTTTAGAAGATTTAGGCAACCTTGAAGGCGCACAAGAATACTTGCTGCAAAGCGATGTTCCACAAGAGCCAAAACCAGAGCCACTTACAGAAGCGCAGTTCCGTTGGTTACATAACCAAGATGCTATGGCTACTGAAAAACTAGCTGAAGGTATTCGCTCTTTTGCTGATGCACAAGAACAACTAGAAGCGCGTTTTAAAGCAATGTAATTTGCTATAATCGTGTTTTAGAAAACGTCGCAATAGCGGCGTTTTTTTATGCCTAAAATACGCTATTTCTCTATACAATCTTCATATCGACTTCATATAATCCTCGTATAAACCTTCATCAATTAATCACACTTACGTAACATAACTGTCACTTTTTTGTTCTATTTTAGCTAGGCCTGTGGTATAGGTATTCTTGAGGTCATAAATCAATAGGAGAAATTCATGGATAGCCTAAACGATATATTAGAGATATTAGAAGGTCCTGATACAACTAGAAAAACCTCTCAAAAGAATAAAAAAAAGGAAGTGGCGTGAAATAGAAGCAATAAAAGACAAACAGCGCCTACGCAAAGAACTACAAGAACTAGACTACTTTACAGACAGTATTGCAATTGAAGAGCTCGACTTTTAATTCAATACGCCCCAACTAAACAAAAAGGCTTCCGATATATGGAAGCCTTTTTTAATGCGCTGAAAATAGCTGCATGAGATAAATTTATGATTCAGAGCTCAGGTTATTTACACCTGCCAGTTAATCGGTTTTTCACCTTGGGCTTGTAATAGCTCATTCGTTTTTGAAAAATGCTGACAGCCAAAAAAGCCTCTATGCGCCGAAAGCGGTGATGGGTGCGGCCCTTTTAAAACATAATGGCGAGCGCTATCTATGCCTTTACCTTTTTTTTGTGCATGTGCACCCCATAAAATAAATACCACACCTTCGCAGTGTTTATTAATATGCGCTATTACATTATCGGTAAATTGCTCCCACCCTAAATGCTTATGAGAATGCGCTTGCCCTTGCTCAACGGTCAATACTGTATTGAGTAAAAACACGCCCTGATCTGCCCAGCTTTGCAGGTACCCATGTTCAGGAACAGCAAAACTGCTGATATCGGTAGCTAACTCTTTGTACATATTTTTAAGCGACGGCGGCAGCTTTTTTACATCAGGCAATACCGAAAAACACAAGCCATGCGCTTGCCCTTCTCCGTGGTATGGGTCTTGTCCTAAAATTACAACGCGGATGTCATTTAGTGCTGTGGCATCAAAAGCACTAAATACTTGAGGTTCAGGCGGATAAACAGCAACACCTTCATTGCGGCGATTAGCCACATACTCTAACGTTTGCTGCATGTAAGGTTGCTGTAATTCACTTTCTAAAAATGTAGCCCAATCGCTCATTGTGTACTCTTAATCTGTTTACGTGATGCATCTATTTTATCACACATATCCGCGAGTCCATCTAGCATGCGCACAGTAAAACGATGTAATAAATCGGCATTTACGCTAATAAATTGATCATTTTTAACAGCGGGCACTTCTGGCCACTTTTGCCAATTAACAACCGGCTGTGGTGTTTTTGATTTTTCATCAGGGATAATAATAACTTGTGGCTTAGTAACAATGACATTTTCGATACTAATTTGTGGGTAATCTGTAACGCTCTGTGCAAATACATTACTTACATGGCATGTTTCAATCAGTTGGCTTATCCATGTATTTTTACTTACTGTCATCATGGGCTCAGCCCATAACTGATAAAACCCGGTAATATTTTTTTTATCTTGCTGGCTTTTAACAATACCATTTAGCTTATGTTTAAATGCGCTTGCCGCTTGCTGGCTTTGCTCAATATTCCCTGTAAATTCACCAAAAGTCAGTAACTCGTCGGCAACACCTGCGATTGTGGTGGGATTACTCAAATACACTTTTATACCTAAACGCTCTATTTGGGCTAAATCTTCGCTTTGATTTCCGCTTTTCCACGCAATAACTAAGTCAGGTTTAAGCGCCAATACTTTTTCAAGCGAGATGCCGTAATAACCCCCTATGCGCTCAATACTTTGGGCTTCACTTGGGTAGTCGGCGTAATCAACCGTGCCCACAATATTATCGCCCGCCCCTATGGCAAATAGGTTTTCGACTATATGTGGTGCAAGCGCGATTATCCGTAGCTTTTTAGAATCATTTGCCTGCTCTGCAAGTGCACTGCCCGACACACTAAAAAGCAGTAGCCCAATAAAAAACGCTTTAAACATTAGTAATCAAACCCTTCGAGCGCTTTTATGCCTGAGTCGAATGCATGTTTTACATTACGCACTTCACTTACGGTGTCGGCAAGGTCGGTTAAAGTGCGGTGTGCTGCACGCCCTGTAATAATAACTGACTGCATTGGTGGGCGGTTATTAAGCGCTGTTACTACTTCATCTAAATCAACGTAGCCGTAGGTCACCATATACGTAAGCTCATCAAGTAATACTAAATCAATACTGCTATCAGCAAGCATGCGTTTTGACTCTTGCCATGTTGCTTGGGCGGCTGCAGTATCGGCTTCTTTATTTTGCGTATCCCAAGTAAAACCGGTGTTCATTACAACAAACTCAACGCCTGCACCTTGTAATAAATTACGCTCGCCACATTCCCACGTACCTTTAATATATTGGCAAACAGCGGCTTTTTTACCATGCCCAACGCAGCGTGCTACAACGCCAAAGCCCGAGGTTGATTTACCTTTACCGTTACCGGTAATTACCTGAAAGATACCTTTTACATCTTGCGCAGCGGCAACGCGCGCATCCACTTGTTCTTTTACTTTTTGTTGGCGCTGCTTGTGCTTATCGTTGTTTTGTTCAGTCATTATTGTGCCCTTCATAAATCGAGATAATTTGCTGTATATTTAAATGCGCTTCGCACATGGTTGCTAATCGTTCTAACTGCTGCTCGCGGTGAGCGGCAATACTTATTGGGTTAATTGAGGCGCTTGGTTTTACCCATTTTAAAATTTGCGATGTAGCATCGGCCTCATCAAATAAACCATGTAAATAAGTGCCTGCAATGGCGTTATCATCGCTAATAAAGCCATCAAACGTAAAACCATGTGGATGGCTTTCATCAAAGGTTAAAAATGGCTTATTAAGCGCTGCACCTTGGCTAATCCCTGCATGTATTTCGTAGCCACTACAGGGTGTTGATTGGTTATTTAAAAGCAGTGTAGCGGTTATTTTAGTTAATACTTTTTGTGCTGTCAGCGTGGTTTCAAAATCGCACAGGGCAAGTCCATTTACTTGCTTTAATGACGATTCAATACCCTCGGGATCGTTGATTGTATTGCCCAGCATTTGCATGCCGCCACAAATACCAAGTACTTTGCCACCATAGCGTAAGTGGCGCTTAATTTGAGTGTCCCAGCCTTCATTTTTCAAAAAACTTAAATCACCCAGCACATTTTTACTGCCTGGGAGAATTATCAGATCAACGTCTGGGATCGTTTGCGTATGGCGCACATAATTTATATTAATGTTTGGGTGCAAACGCAGTGCATCAAAATCGGTATGGTTACTAATGTGTGGCACAAGCAGCACTGCAATATTAATTGTGGCGTTGGTTACATTATTATCAATTGCGACAGCGTCCTCAGCATCAAGCGCGAGGTCGTGCAAATAAGGTAATACGCCAAGTACGGGTTTGTTTGTGTATTCTTCAAGCCAATCAAGCCCGCCTTGCAGCAAACCTATATCGCCTCTAAAGCGGTTTATAACAAAGCCCTTTACGCGCGCCTGCTCTGACTCGCTTAACAACGCAAGCGTACCTACCAAGTGTGCAAATACGCCGCCTTTATCAATATCAGCAATTATAATTACTGGGCAATCTACCTCTTCGGCGTAGCCCATATTGGCAATATCGTTTTCACGCAGGTTTATTTCAGCAGGGCTACCCGCTCCTTCAACAAGGAGTAATTCAAAGCATTTAGCTAAGCGGTTATGTGAGGTAATTACTGCATCCATCGCCACTTTTTTATAGTCGTGATATTTGCCCGCTTCCATATTACTAATGGCTTTTCCGTGAATAATCACTTGTGCGCCCGTGTCGCTATTAGGTTTAAGCAAAATAGGATTAAAGTCTATTTCGGGCTCTACTTTAGCTGCTATTGCTTGCAAAGCTTGCGCACGACCTATTTCGCCGCCATCTTTTGTTACTGCGCTATTAAGTGCCATATTTTGTGGTTTAAAAGGCGCAACCTTTACCCCTCGCTTAGCAAACACCCTGCAAAGGGCAGCAACTAAAGTGCTTTTACCAGCATCTGATGTAGTGCCTTGCACCATTAAGGTTTTCATGGAATTACACCTTTCGCTTTCTAAAAAACAATAAACTCAAAAAGAATACGCTGCCAATAGCTGCAGTAATAACGCCTACGGGCAGCTCTTGGTTTTTAAGCAATGAGCGCGAAAGTACATCAACCCACACCATAAATGTACCGCCCACCAAGCTGGTTACCAGTAAGCCAGCGATGGTGCCTTGGGATATAAAAAAGCGCACAATATGCGGTATCATTAATCCTACAAACCCAATACCGCCACACATAGCCACCAGCACAGCGGTAATTAATGAGCTCAAAACCAGCATAAGTATTCTAAAGCGCTGAACCCTCACACCTAATGTAATTGCGCTTTCATCGCCAAGTAACATAGCATTGAGTTGCCTTCTAAAGCTCAGCATTACAAACGTACACAATGTAATTACCAATAAAGGTAACCAAAGCGTAGGCCACTGCGCACGCGCAAAGCTGCCCAGCGTCCAAAATAAAATAGCCGCTACTGCCTGAGGATCGCTCCAATAAAGCAACAAACTAGTAAAAGCACTAAATAAAAACGACAGAGCAACGCCAGCTAATAGCATTGATTCTACCTGTGCACTTTGCTGCCTACCTGCAATAAGTATTAATAAACTCATAGCGAGTAAGCTGCCCAGCAATGCTGCTGCCGATAACATAAAGCCTGCGCTAATACCTGCTAGCGCCATAAGTAACACCACGCCAAATGAGGCACCCGACGATATACCAAACAAGTAAGGATCGGCTAAAGGGTTACGCGTTACCGTTTGTAAAATAAGCCCCGAAATTGCTAAACCAGAGCCAGCTAAAAAGGCGAGTAATGTGCGTGGCATTCTTAGTTCAAAAATAATACGCGTATTAAAAGACGCCTCATTTGAGAGCAAAAAACTATTAAGTACGTCTTGAAGTGAGGTATCTGCTGCACCAAAACTAAGTGCTGCAAATAAGCTAAATAAAGCAGCTGCAACACTTACAAATAGCGCTAGTGATTGGCGAGTATTAACAGTGCTCATGTTATTTGTAGCCATAAAAGTAAGTAATATGAGGGATGCTATTTCCCGATTTCGATAATTGCGGGTGGTTATTTACTTGGGCGCAGACACCAAAAACGTCGCCTAGCATGTTTTCGGTTAATACCTCACTTGGCGCGCCTGTATGTGTAATTTCACCGTTTTTAATAACCACTAGTTCATCGCACATTGCAGAAGCTAAGTTTAAATCGTGAAACGATGCAAACACCGTTACACCCAACGATTTAGCAAGCTCCATTACCTGTATTTGATATTTAACATCTAAATGGCTAGTTGGTTCGTCCATTATTAACAGCTGAGGTTGCTGGACTATCGCACGGGCTATCAAGGCACGTTGCTTTTCACCACCCGAAAGTGACTCAAAGCTTTGTTCGCTATGATCTGCCAACCCTACAGTGTTGATAGCTTGGGTAATTTTTTGTTTATCAATGTTAGTTACTGAGCTAAATAGCGATTTATGAGGCGTTAGCCCAAGCGCAATAACGTCAAATACACTTAAGTTAAATTGCGACGGAGTTTCTTGTAAAACAACCGCTACTTTTTTTGCGTACTCATCGCTTTTTAATTGCCAAATATCGGTGTTGTTAAACTCTACAACGCCATCACTGGGTTTACTAAAACGATACAAACAACGCAATAAGCTCGATTTACCTGCGCCATTGGGGCCAATCAAACCAACAAATTTACCTGTAGTTATTTTAAGGTCTATTTTTTTGAGAATCGTTTTATTGCCAATACCCCACGATACGTTTTTAACGTTTAGTAATGGTGTATTTAATGGCGTTTGAGTGTGCAATAGTCAGTCCTAGATAGGGTCTGTTGATCTTTCAAGGTTAAATTTGCAACAGTCTGTTTGGTATTTAGGCAAGGCAGAGCCTATGTAGTGTAGTTATTCCCCATAAATGGGCAATAACGTAGCATTAATGCCAAACAGGCGCTGCCCAAAGGGTTCTTCCTAGGGGCTATTTACTCTTTGTTGCTCGGTTTTTACTTAGCTCACTAGGTTACAAACCTCGCGCCGCGATTAAATAGCCCCTAGTTTGAACAAATTTTAATCCGCAAAGTTCAACAGACCCTAGGTTAAACTCACTAAATATGCGATAAAAATACTAAGGCACTACAAGAAAAAATGAGTAAACCCGCTCGTTAAAAAAATTTATACCAATTGCATTAAATTAGTGATTTACTATAGCGACAAAGAAATAGTTTAATAACAAGGCGGAAATTATGACATATAGTTGTTATCACTAATTGCTCCCTGCATTGCTCTACCTCCATGCAGTCGACTATGAATAATTTTTAACGAAGTTAGTAAGTTATTTAATTCACTAGAAAGATCATGCTTTTAATAAAATTGGTACTATACCATTTGTATCTGACTTAAAGCTTTGCGCTAATTACAGTTGCGGGAACAGTCGAGGACTCGCACCTCATTCCAAATTAATCTCTATTATGGGCGGCTAAGTAAATAATTTAAAGCAAAAAAAACCGCACTCAAAAGAGCGCGGTTAAAAAGGGAGTGTTTTAACTAATTTAGCGAATAGTTAAAACTTGTATTCCATACCTAAGCCTAAGTAATCTTGGTCAACGTTGTTGTCCATGTCGAAGCCCGAGTAAAAACCAAATACTTTAATATTTTTATTTAACTTGTGATCAACACCTACTGAGATTGCTGACTTATCATCGCTGTCGTCAAAATCCATAGTTTGGTATTGCACTTTAAATGTATTGTTTCCCATTATGTAAGCTGCACTTAATAAGTACCCGTCAGCCTCTGCGCTGCCGTCTACTTTTTCTTGTGTTTGGTACATTGCGCCTACTTTAAAATCATCAATTTTACCTTGAACAGTTGCACGAACTACATCGTAGCCATTTACTTCACTATCAACACCAATTGATGCATATACTTTACTCTTTTTAAGTGAAGAATCGCCATAAGTAAGTCCTAGTGAATAGCCATTTTTTTGCATCTTCATCATCTTCTGCAATAAAAGTAGCAAGTACTCTAAAATCTTCGTAAGTATTTGATGAATAAGTAACAGAATCACCTAAACGATTTTCGCCTTTAAATATACTTTTAATATCGCCTTCAAGGTCGCTAAATAAATCAACTTTACCTTGAGATAACTTAAGTGCAGTATCGTGTCGACCAACAACAACTTGGCCAAATGCACCTTTTAACCCTATATATTGGTTACGCGCAGAAATATTGTCATCATTATCACCCTTTGAGTCCGCATCAGATACGTCAACTTGAAACTCAAATTTATAAACAGCCTCTAAGCCCTCTGTTATCTTTTCAGAACCTTTAAGACCAAAGCGAGAATTATTACTTTTAATTTCAGTGAACGACCCTTCACCGTCATCAGATGATTGAATAGTTACATTCGCTTTGCCGTACACGTCTACATCAGCAAGAGCATTAAAAGATAAGCCACTTAATAGCGCTAAACATAAGCTCGATTTTACAAATTTCATGTTATTTCCTTGGATAATCACAAAAGACTAATTTTAAAACAGCAGCAGTTTGTCACTGTAAAATTACAGAAATATTACAATCGAAATATTTCTGTAATTTTAAATTAATAAAAGTGCATTAAATATGAAATCAAAATAACATCGATACTCAGCAACTCATTTGTACCTATAAACTAGGCTCCAACGTCAAGCTAGGTGTCATTTGTGATAACAAATTTACCAACGTTTCTATTAATTCTTTCTGTTCATTATCTCTATGATAGGCAATAAATACATCTCGTGACGTATTTTTTACATCTTTAACATGAAATAAATCACCTTTATTTAAATGATGCTCTACAAGTACTTGAGGAATAAACGCACTCCCGCCGCACTGTAATATTAAATCAAGTGCTATACGACCAGTACTTGTTCTGAAGTAAGGCGGCGTTTTACCTGTAAACTGACGCGCATGCCAAAGTGAAAAAGTTGTTCCCCAATCAACATATACATATTGGTTATCAAAAAAGTTTTCGTTAGTTGCAGTATCATAGCCACTCACTGGAATAATAGGCAGTTCACAAATTCGCTCTACTACTAATTCATCTACTTTCGGTGGATCAAATAAAATGGCTAAATCGAGAGTTCGCTCTAATAACAACCGAGTGCTTTCTTGTTGTGCTTTAACCTCTGCCACTAATGACACGCCCGGCATCGCCGATACAATATTTGTTATACCAAACTGTAAAAAAGCATCCCAAATATTAGGCGTTCCTGCTAAGCTAATTTGCTTATGCATATTATCGGCAAGCGCAACATCTACTTTGGCGCGTTGCATACCCGTAATAATCATTTGAGCATGTGGCAACAAACGTTCACCCGGCGCTGTAAGTTGAATATTATTACGCTGGCGTATAAATAAATTAACCCCAAGTCCCTGCTCTAACTGACGAATCCTAAAGCTCACCGCAGATTGGGTGATATAAAGGTTTTCGGCCGCTTTACCAAAGTGACGTGTACGCACAACTTCAACAAATGTTTTTAATAAATCTATATCCAATTTTTTATCCTCACGATAAAAATAACTTGTTTAATAAATTGCCAAACTTGCATCATACTCCAGCTAATTACTAAGGCATGAGGATAAAGCTATGAGCAATGATATTTCACTACTTCGTCAAGCATTTGTTAGCCAACGTCAGTTTTATGATGATCACAACTTCCCACGCGGTTTTAGCCGTAGTGGAAACTTCACCTTATTAGAAGCAAGCATATTAGACCAACATGGCGTTGTTTTAAAAGGCTTACACAATAAAACTATTGAGCCACAAAACGAACACCAAGAACAATTTTTAGCCGTAGCAATGGGGACTTTAGAGCCAACAAATCCGATTGAGCGTGCTTGGATTAAATACCTTAAACTTACAACATGTAAGAGTAAGTTTCATACCCTATTTGGGCGCTCAAAAATATCAGGGCCAGCTCCTATAAGCCAAGAGTATTATTCTGAAGCAGATAACCTATAAGCTCTTCACTTATTTGCTTTTTTGCGTTTTAGCAGTTACAACTTGTATAAGCAAATACTTTTGCAAAAATATAAACAAGGTTGTGACGTGACGCGAAGAATACTAATAGTTGAAGATACGCCTACAATAGCGCGGGTGCAAAAACACATCGCGCTTAAAGCGGGTTATGAAGTAGATATAGCTGAATCTCTAACTCAAACAAAAGAACTTATCAGTAAAAATAGCTACTTTTGTGCTGTAGTTGACTTTATTTTACCTGATGCGCCTAATGGCGAAGCAATTCCTTGTACTATCGCTGCTGAAATTCCAACGATTGTAATGACGGGTAATATTGATAAAAAAACACGCGATACAGTAGAAAAATACCCTATAATTGACTACATCATCAAAGAAAATAAACAAGCGTATCAGTATCTCGAAAAACAGCTATTACGACTACCTCGAAACGAAAATGTAAAAGTACTCGTTGTTGACGACTCTTTATCCACACGACAGTATATATGTAGCTTGTTAACCCGTCATAAATATCAAACTTTACAAGCTGAAGATGGTAAACAAGCACTTGTTATGCTTGAAGCATCACCTGATATCTCCGTTATTATCACTGATAATGAAATGCCTAATATGAACGGCGATGAACTATGCACAGAAATCAGGCGTTTATATGATAACGATGAAAAAGCAATAATTGGCATTTCAGGCGCTGACTCTTCAGATTTATCTACCTTATTCTTAAAAAATGGGGCAAATGATTACCTACATAAACCTTTCAATAGTGAGGAGTTTTATTGTCGATTAAGCCAAAATGTCGATATGTTAACGCTTTTAGCAACCATAAAAAACCAAGCTAATACAGACTACCTCACAAAAATCCCCAATCGTCGTTACTTTTTTGAAGAGGCTAGAAAATCCCTTAAAAAAATTGAACTTGATAACGGTAATGGCGCATTAGCTATGCTTGATATCGATCACTTTAAAGCAATTAATGATACCTATGGCCACGATGCAGGCGACGAAGTATTAAAAGGTTTATCTATTTGTTTTAGCAAATACTTTAAAAAGTATTTAGTAGCACGCTTGGGGGGCGAAGAGTTTGCTGTTTATTTTGCCGATACCGATAAACAAGAAGCACTCAAAAAACTTGAAGGATTTAGGTATTTTATAGAAGCTAATAGCCAACAATTTAGTAAAGCCAACATTAGATTCACTATTTCTATTGGTTTTTCGTCAGGGCCTGTTTATCAAATTGATGAGCTATTAAAACAGGCCGACTTAAAACTTTATGATGCAAAAGAAACTGGCCGTAACAAAATTATTAGCTAAAATAGTTAACTAGCCACTTGTGCTGTCGCCACTGCCGCTTTTTTTTCGTTTGCGTGATTGATAGTAAGAATCCCAACTAAATATAGCAAGCGCACTCCAAATACATGCAAATGTAACTAACCTTTCTGCATCAAATACCTCACCGTAAAACACCACTGCGAGCATAAACATTAAGCTTGGCCCAATGTACTGAAAAAAGCCCAATGTAGTGTATTGCAAACGTTTAGCTGCGCCAGTAAAACACAATAACGGTAATGTAGTTATAATGCCCGCGCTAATTAGTAACGCATTAGTATGCCAATCGTTAGCGGGAAGGCTTGATGTGTCAGAAGGCGCCATTAACCACCAATAAACAAGCGCTACAGGTAATAATATAAGTGCCTCTAGCAATATCCCTGGCAGAGCTTCAACGGGGAGTTTTTTACGTAATAAGCCATAAAGTGCAAATGATATTGCCAATGAAAAAGCAACTACCGGAAACGAGCCAAAGCTAACGAGTTGCAATAATACTCCCGAAAACGCGAGTGCAACGGCAACGCCCTGAAACTTACGTAAACGCTCGCCTAAAAAAAGCATACCCAGCAATACATTTAACAATGGGTTTATGTAATACCCCAAGCTTGCATCCAGCATATGGTTATTATTTATCGCCCATATGAAAAGTCCCCAATTAAATCCCAGTAACGCTGAAGTAATAACAAGCATTAACACTAGTTTGGGCTGAACAATAATACGCTTTATTTTGTGCCAATATTTAAGAATACTTACCACAAGTACTAAAAAAACGACAGACCAAACAACGCGATGCATTAATATTTCAAAAGCTGACACATGCTGGATAAATTTAAAGTATATAGGTGCTAACCCCCACATCACAAATGCTAGGCAAGCAAAAACAGCGCCTTTACGCTGCTCTGTATCAATCGACATAATAAAAACACTTAGTGATACTAAAAGGTCGCTAGTTTACTCTCCATGGATTGTTTATCCAACTAAATACGTACCAGTACCAAACGCAATTTGAATAGCTTTTTCATTATGTAACTCCATTCGACATACACACACTTTGTTGCCTGAACGAATAAGCGTTGCACTCGCGGTGAACACTTCGCCTTTGCCTGGACGTAAATAATCGGTGCGTAAATCGATGGTTCCAAGCGTAGCTAGCCTCGTTTGCACACTACCAATATCTAAGTCTGTTAATTTATCAATCACACTTGCTGCAGCAAGCATTCCTCCCACATTATCAAGCACGGCTGAAATAACGCCTCCGTGTAATATTTTTTGCGCTGGATTACCAATAAATACATCCTGCCAAGGAAAGGTAATTTTTGCTTGTTCAGGACTCAGTGATTCTACCGATATTTGTAAAAACTGATTAAACGGCATGCCATTTACAAACAACGCCCCAACTTGTTCAATTAACATTTCTTTATTCATTATTATTCTCTATGCCAAAACTGGTAAGATGAGTAAAACATACATAGTGCAAAACTACGAGACTCCACTTAAATAATTCATCAAGTAACTCAGCTAAAGACATCTCGTTAAAAAACCACTAAAATACCCGCCAATGAATACATTAACACCACCTTCTAGTACGCTTGTGCGTAAACCAGAAACTGTCCTCAAACAAGTGTTTGGCTACAGCGAATTTCGCGACGGTCAAAAAGCAGTTATTGATGCAGCTATAAATGGGCATGACTCGCTTGTATTGCTACCCACAGGTGGTGGGAAATCTGTGTGTTATCAAATACCCGCTTTAGTGCTTGAAGGCGTAACCATTGTTATATCTCCGCTTATATCACTAATGCAAGATCAGGTAACGCAACTCCAAGCACTTGGCGTTAAAGCCGCTTACGTTAATAACAGCTTAGCGCGAGAAGAACAGCAATTGGTGTATCAACAACTTCACCAAGGTTTAATTAAACTATTATATGTTGCGCCTGAAAAAGTATTGCAGCGTGACTTTTTAGAACGTTTATCGCATTTAAATGTGAGCTTATTTGCCATTGACGAAGCGCACTGTGTGTCGCATTGGGGTCACGATTTTAGACCTCATTACTTTCGCTTAAACGAATTAAAGCAACGTTTTGCACATGTTCCTATGATGGCGCTTACCGCCACGGCTGATAAAGCGACCCGGTTTGATATCGTTGAGCAACTAAAACTACAGCAGCCTTATATTCATACTGGTAGCTTCGATCGTCCCAATATTCGTTACACCATAGAAGAAAAATTTAAACCTATGGTGCAACTGCTTCGCTACTTAAAAGAGCAAAAAAACCAAAGCGGTATTATTTATTGCACCAGTCGTAAGCGCGTAGACGACATTGCTGAAAAACTTGCAGACGCAGGGCTAAACGCTGCCGCTTACCATGCAGGTATGAGCAACGAACAACGACAATTTGTGCAAACTGGGTTTGCCCGCGACGACATTCAAATTGTAGTAGCAACTGTTGCTTTTGGGATGGGGATTAATAAACCTAACGTACGCTTTGTATTACATTACGATATTCCAAAAAGTATAGAGTCGTACTATCAAGAAACAGGACGAGCTGGGCGAGATGGCCTTGCCGCAGAAGCCATCATGTATTTTGATCCGGCTGATATTGGCCGTGTAAGGCGCTTTTTTGAAGACATTGATGACGAACAACGTCGCCGTGTAGAAGAACAACGCTTTAACGCCATGGCTAGCTTTGCTGAAGCACAAACGTGTCGCCGTCAAATATTGCTAAACTACTTTAGTGAATACCAGCGCGAACCTTGTGGCAACTGTGATATCTGCTTAAACCCACCTAAAAGCTTTGATGGTACGTTAGTCGCACAGCAAGCGCTTTCGTGCGTGTATAGAGCTGAGCAACGTTTTGGCCTAGGTTATATTGTAGAATTACTTCGCGGTGCAAACACGAGCCGCATACGCGATAACAACCATCATGAGTTAAGTACTTACGGTATCGGTAAAGATAAAAGCAGTGAATTTTGGCTTAGTATTTTACGTCAACTTATTCATCAGGGTTTACTAAGCCAAGATATAACACAAGGTGCGTCACTTAGATTAACAGAAGCCGCGCGTGCAATTTTAAAAAGTGAATATGCTTTGCAATTGGCTGAACCTCGCCTGCAAGCTAAGCACGTGTACCAAGATAAATTAGCGCAATTTAATTATGATAAAAAGCTCTTTGCCCGCTTAAGAGCACTGCGTAAAGAACTTGCTGATGCCGACGATGTACCACCGTATGTAGTATTTAATGATAAAACCTTGGCTGAAATGGCGCAGCTTATGCCAACAAATGACAGTGAGTTTTTAAAAGTGTCGGGAGTTGGTTTCACTAAATTAAATAAATATGGCGGCGCCTTTTTAACTGCAATTCGTAATTACTTAGCTACAAATTAAGAGCATTATGACAAAAATAGAATATGACCATACTCATAAATGTATTGTAATTACGCCCATCGAGCCTCCGCATGATGAAGACTTTGAGCTGTGGAGTACATTATTTTTACATTCAGACGATATAACGCTCAACGAGTATTCTGCTGGTGCTGACCGTCATCAAGTTCGCTTTAGCTACCAGCAGCAGACCTTTAATTTAAACTATGAGCACTACAGCCAAAGTATTTGGATAAATGGAGAAGGCACTGAAGCCGATCATCTACTTGCTGCACTCACCTTTTATTTAAGTTAGCGGCTTTAGTTCAAAGTCGTTATATTTAATTTTCAAACTCAATACTTTTAACTTACATTTTAGTAACTATGATGTAAGCTGATATTACGGTAGTAATTTGCTACGTAGCAGTAAAGGGTTTGAATGGTAACTAAGAAATGGATCACACAGTACTGTATTAGCTTAAGTATTTTAGCCTTATTCATGCAAAGCGCATTAGCACAAACTCATGATAATACTCGTTGCCAAGTTGAAAAGTTAGACCACTCTAATAATAAAAACTTACGCCGCCAACTCAACGACGATATCTCCATTGTAAGCGCTAAACCCAATGCTAAAATTGCCACTATTTCACTTAAGCAACTCAATGTATTTAATACCGAACTCGAAGAAGAAAATAATGCATTATTTCGCTTTGCCAACCGCGCACATATTCAAACCGAACCGGATGTAATTAATAACCTCCTACTGTTTGCCACCGGCGATAAATATGATGCTAAAAAATTAGCTGAATCAGAGCGCCTCCTACGCAAAGAAAGTTACTTATATGACGCCCAAATTAGTGCAACTGAGAACTGCGATGGTGACATTGATGTAAAGGTAGTGACTCGTGATTTATGGACGCTTCTACCTGAAATAAACTTTAGCCGCAGCGGTGGTGAAAATAAATCAAGCATTGGCTTTAGAGAATCAAACCTCTTTGGTTGGGGTAAACGCCTATCGTTTTCACGCACGACTGACAGCGACCGCAGTGGTTACTTATTTGTTTACGACGATCCTAATATTTTATCTACTCGCTACCGCGGCCGTCTAGAGTACGCCGATAACAGCGATGGCAAGCGCCATTTACTTGAGTTAACCTATCCATTTTACGCAATTGACACCCCTCTTAGTTACGGTATTTTAAGCTATTCAGAACAGCGCGAAGAGTCATTATATAAACGCGGCGAAGAGTTTAGCGAATTTGATCAAACTAGCGATTTAACCAGTGCATTTATAGGGCACTCTAAAGCGCTTAATAATAACTGGACCCAGCGCTTAACCTTAGGTTATACCGACGAGCAGCATACCTTTGAAGCTATAGACACCACCTTTGCACCACTTGCCGATGACAGAAGTTTAAGTTACCCATTTATAAGCGGCCACTGGTTTGAAGATAACTTTATAAAAGTACGCAATTTCGACAGTATGTACCGCACTGAAGATTTAAACCTAGGCTGGAATGTTAAAGCCCTTGTTGGTTACTCTGATGAATCTTTGAGTGATGATGATAGTCGTGCTATTTATTCATTAAATTTTAAAAAAGCACATTTTTCTGGCGATAATACTCTATGGCGTTTTAACACTGACATTGAAGGATATTGGAATAAAGAACACAAACAATTAGAAAACTTTAGGGCCACTAGTCAAATTCAATACTACTTAAACACCAGTGTTGATCAATCGTGGTATGTAAAAGGGCGTTTGCAATATGCTAAAAACTTAACTGCCGACCAACAACTTACTTTGGGTGGTGAAACTGGTTTACGAGGCTACCCTATGGATTATCAACACGGCGATCGCAGTTTTTTAGTTAGTTTAGAAAAACGCTATTATTGGGAGTACGATTTGCTTCAGCTATTTAAAGTAGGTGGCGCTGGGTTTATTGACGTTGGCCGAGCGTGGTTTAACGACAAAGATAATGGCGAGAACGATCACGTACTTAAAAATGTTGGCATAGGTTTACGCTTAGCCCCAAGCAGAGCTAACGCAGGTACTATGATCCACATTGACATCGCCGCACCGCTTGATAGTTATGACGATGTAGACTCAGTACAATGGTTAGTTAATGTGAAAAAATCTTTTTAAATAACTATTTCGCATCATCTTAAAACGTTAAACTAATTACTTAATTATTACTTACTCCCCATATGAGAATGTATTTTGGAACCGTTAGAGATTTTAGATTTTTTTGGTACACAATATAAACTGATTGTGACCCTGATCGCCTTACTACTTTATCCGTTGCTATTAAAGCTGACTAAAAAGCTTCTCGAAAAAACCATTAAGGGTAAAGTAGATTTACATCACAAATCGCGCGCAGAACTACTGCTTAAAATAATACTTGCCTGTGTAATGATATGCTTAGTACTGGTATTTTGGGGCATTGAATTACGTGGCTTACTTGTACTTGGCTCCTCATTATTTGCCATGCTAGGTGTTGCACTTTTTGCCGCATGGTCGTTATTAAGTAACTTAACTGCATTCTTATTAATGTTTATTCAAAACGACTGCCGCGTTGGTTATTGGGTACGAATTATTGATGGCGCGAATCATGTTGAAGGTCGCATTGTCGAAATGGGTTTGATGAATGTAGTACTTGAACACATTGATGGCCATCGTGTTATTTATCCTAACAATTTATTTGTGACGCGCCCTGTCATGGTTTTAAATAAAGAACCAAAACCAACAAAAACGCCTGTTATAAAGCGTATTATTGGCCCTAAAAAAACATAGTTAAAAAATAATAGTCACAAAAAAGCCGCAGAAGGTAATTACCTTCTGCGGCTTTTTTAATGCTTAACTAAACAGAATTTAAGTTAACGATTAATTATTTAGTTCCGCAGTTTTAAGTTCGTCATCTAAATCATTTATTTCGTCTATAAAGCTCTCTAGCTGCTGCTCAACTAAACCATTGTCACTCGCAAAGTAAGCTAGATGAAAGACTGCATCGCCCTCATTTACTAATGGCATCGTTTGTTGGCCAATAACAATCCCACCTTTAGGTGCTAAAAGCTCAAGTTCAGAGTCACCCAACGGACTACTAATATAAGCAAGTATTTGGCCCTTAATTACACGTTCGCCCAATGATACTTGAGCACGAACAATGCCATCAACTTCTGCGCGTATCCAACTTGTAGAACCTGCAATAATCGGATCTGGTAATTTTTTCGGGCGTTTGCCACGAATCATTTTTAAATGACGCATAACATAATCAACGCCCTGCACACCGGCTGCAATTGCAATAGGATCAAATCGTAGTGCTTCACCTGCTTCATAGGTTATAACAGGTATGCCTAAGTTAGCCGCTTCGCTGCGAAGAGAGCCATTACGCAGTGATGCATCTATAACCGCTGGCGTGCCAAATGCTTTAGCCATTTCAGCTGTTGCTTCATCTGCTAAATTAGCACGAATTTGTGGCAAATTAGTCCGGTGAATAGCCCCCGTATGTAAATCAATGATATGCGTACAATGTACTGCTACTTGATTAAAAAACATATAAGCCATACGTCCTGCTAACGAGCCACGTTCAGAGCCTGGAAAACTGCGGTTCATATCACGTCGATCTGGTAAGTAACGCGATTTATGAATAAAGCCAAACACATTCACAATAGGCACAGCGATTAACGTGCCACGTAACTGACTAGGATCTATTTTAGCAAGTAACTGGCGTACAACTTCTACGCCATTTAATTCATCACCATGAATAGCAGCACAGACCATTAGCACAGGTCCTTCCATTACACCATTCACCACTTCTATAGGAATATTAAGTGGTGAATGGGTGTAAAGCTTTGCGGCTTCTAAGGCAAGCGTTTTACGCTCGCCTACGCCAATCTGTTCACCTAATAAGGTAAAAGGACGGTTAATTTTAACCTTTGCCACGTGTTGCTGTTCCTTTACTTGAAGCATTCTTTTCGATGAAGTCAATCACCATACCTGCAATATCTTTACCTGTTGCGATCTCAATACCCTCAAGACCAGGTGATGAGTTTACTTCCATCACAAGTGGCCCACGAGATGAGCGAAGTAAATCGACACCAGCCACATTTAAGCCCATTGATTTAGCGGCTGCAACTGCTGTTTTACGCTCCTCAGGAGTAATACGTACTAATGTCGCGCTACCACCACGGTGAAGATTAGAACGGAACTCACCTTCTTGTGCTTGGCGCTTCATTGCTGCAATTACTTTATCGCCCAATACGAAACAACGAATATCTGCACCACCTGCCTCTTTAATATATTCCTGAACCATAATATTAGCTTTTAAGCCCATAAATGCTTCAATAACACTTTCAGCCGCTTTACGCGTCTCAGCAAGTACAACACCAATGCCCTGTGTACCTTCAAGTAATTTAATTACAACAGGTGCACCGCCTACCATTTCTAGTAAGTCTTTTACATCATCTGGTTTGCTAGCAAAACCTGTTACTGGCATACCAACGCCTTTGCGCGAAAGTAACTGAAGCGAGCGCAATTTGTCGCGCGAACGAGAAATAGCCACGGATTCGTTTACAGGGTAGACACCCATCATTTCAAACTGACGAAGTACCGAGCAACCATAAAATGTAACCGATGCACCAATACGCGGGACGATTGCGTCAAATTCTTTTAAATTTTCACCGCGATAGTGAATTTCTGGTTGCTCTGAATTTATATTCATATAGCAGCGTAGTGCGTCGATTACTTTAACTTCATGGCCACGTGCTTCTGCCGCTTCGATTAAACGACGTGTTGAATATAATTTTTTGTTACGAGATAAAATACCGATTTTCATAGTTAAAACCTTAACTAAATTGTATGCATTAATTATTTATGGCTGATTTTCAGACATAAAATTCAATACTTTTATAATAAATGAGATAAAGCCGTGTCAACAATGACACGATTTTCCATGGCTGTACGCCCTAATAACATTCTAAACTTCATTGTTGCTCGACTGGTTAAAGTCATCTCTATAGGCCAGCTATGCTTACCCGCATGCAATGTTGTTTCTATAAAATAACGTAATTCTTTTTGTCCACTTGAGCTTGTTACGTTTTTTATTTTTTTAACCTTTGCATTACAAGTGATTTTCGTTTGTTCATCATCTTGCAATGGCTGGGCTGTAAACTTAACCCATTTTTCTCCATCAACTTCGTACTCTTCAATGTTAATAGCATGAATACATGATGTACGAGCGCCTGTATCAATTTTAGCTTTTATTCGCTCAATACCCAGTTCAGGTAAGCTCAACCACTCACGCCAACCAATAGTGATCTTTGTCGTCATAAATGTGCCCTTAATAAAAAAGTGACTTATACGCTACAGGTAAAAAAACACCAACAAAATAAATTTATCCCGTCGACAAGTGAATTTGATTGATAAATATCGACCGCAAACTTCACTATATTTTTCTACTGCACAGTTAACTATCTTGGTTTGCTAGCAATTTAATTCACACCAAATTTATGCTTTATTAATTTAAAAACTAACTTATTAAAAATAAAGATAAGTCTATTTTGATTAAGTAGATACACTATAGTTAACAGTATTAAAAATACACTATTATGAGAAACTAATATGATTAATGGTTTACTCCACGCCCTAGTTCTTGACGAACGAGGTGGTGCACGCCCCATTTCAAACACTGATGAGCTACATAATTGGAAACCTGGACAGGGTAAGCTCTGGGTACACATGGATTACAGTCAAACAGAAGTCGTTACATGGCTTAAAAATTGTGATTTTTTAACAGATTACGAGCTAGAGTCGTTAACCGCAGATGAGACTCGCCCACGTATTACATCTGCCACAAATGGTCACATGCTATTTTTACGCGGGGTGAATTTAAATCCGGCGCAAAGCCCTGAAGATATGGTATCAATTCGCTTTTTCATTAATGAAGATATTGTAATTACGACACGTAAACGTCGATTATTATCAATTCAAGATATTTTAACATCGTTTAGTAGTAATACCGGCCCATGCAACATATCAGAATTAGTATGCGCAATAGCACAAAAATTGACATCACGAATGCAAAGCGTCATTGATTCGCTTGATGAAACATTAGATGATTTTGAAGAAGAAATAGACGAACCAAGTAAACCTTTTGATAACCAAGGGTTATCGCAACTACGTCGCCAAACAATCGCCTTAAAGCGCTACTTAAGGCCGCAAAAAGAAGCATTAAGCAGTATGGTGAACAACCACTATCCATGGTTATTTGATGACGATAAAGCAAAGTTAAATGAAACGACAAATTTGCTTATTCGCTATCTAGAAGAGCTAGATAGTGCCATAGAGCGGGCACAAATTATTCAACAAACAATCACAAACCAAGTGTCTGAGCAATTAAATCAGCGCATGTACGTCATGTCGGTTGTCGCTGCTTTATTCTTACCTCTGGGGTTTTTAACTGGCTTATTAGGTGTGAACGTAGGGGGCATACCTGGCACAGAGAGTCCATATGCATTTACGTTATTTGTGGTTTTTTTAATCGTATTAACGGGCAGTATTGGCATTTACTTTAAAAACAAAAAATGGTTATAAATTAAATTCATATACTATCAACGAGTATAAAAGCCACTCTACTTTGAATTAAAGTGGCTTTATAAATAATACTTAATTATTTAGTTACTCGAGTATAGCTAACATTTGTCATTGTGATTTTAGATTTAGTAATACCTAAATCTTTAAAGCACTCTTTAAAGGAGTTTGAATTACCCGATTCACCACAATTATCTAATGTATATGGGTCTTGCGATTGTAGGTAGTTACCAAATTTGAAGTAAGATTCGGAATCATCTTCGACCGGAATACCAAAAGTACTGCCAAGTGCGGTTACATCAACATCACCGTAATTATTCACAACTTTTAAATTAAATGAACCACCACTGGTTATAGTACCTAGTGCAAACTTTTCTTCATTACCACTGGTGTTACGCAAACGTACATACACGTCAAAAACACCATTATTTGCAGTACTATCATCAAAACCTGACTCTGACGAATCAGACACATACACTTTCATAATAGTGCCTGTATCACTTGCATGGTGTTGGGCAACAATAGTTTTTCCACCATCGGACATTTCAACTTTAACATTAGCTTCAAATACTTCGTAAGTGTCAGTCATCGCAACACGTAAATTAGATTTAACTTTATACTCATGACGCCAACCATTTCCATTAGGCGTAATATGTTGCGCTTCTAATGGCACAAATACTAATGTGCTATCGTTAACCAATGGATTAGGATTATCCCCCTCTAAATCAAAAATACTACCACTTGTAATACTGCTTGGAATATTACTTCCGCCACCAGTATCACCGCCGCCAGTATCACCCCCACCAGAGCCGCCACTGCTTAACGTAAAATCATCAAAACGTACATCATTCGAACTATTATTATGTTTAGCAAAAACTTGTAATGAATCCGTATTCGCAGAAGTAAAGGTTTTAGATACTTTAGTCCACGAAGAAACATCAAACTTCTCACTTTTAAACAAACCATTCAGATCATTGACTCCAATTTCACCTTTGCCTAGTACGTACGCACTTAATGTGTATTGAGTGTTTCTTTCTATATCAACAACTTGATGTACACGACCAGGGCTACCTTGAATTTTTAAGGATTTGGATCCTTTGTAAGCACTTCCCGAAATAGCTGCTGGTTCGACTTCATTCCAATTACTCCAGCCGTCTTCAAAACCAGCATTATTAATCGTTGCTGCTTGCAAAAAACTTGAGCTTGTAGTCATTATTGCAAAAATAAATAGGGATTTTTGATTAATCATTATCTTCATTTCTCCGAACCTGCACATGAAAATAATCTAACTGCCTAGTTTAGTGGCATTTCCACCGAACCTAGATCACCGCCTGTAAACAGGTTTCAACTTGTGTTTGTGTAACTGGTAATTTAATTTTAGATAAAAACCAATAATTGGACTTACAAAAATAAATTACCAATTGATATTGCCAGTGTGGCGAGACACAAGTTATATCTCTTGTAATAAATTTGCAATAATTAATTAAATAGGTAATAAGTATTAATACCATTTCTATTTCAGATTAAATACACACTAAAAATGATTTAAAACAGTAACTAATATTAATTAAAATATAAAAAGGATGGAGTTTAAATTTTTTAAAATAATGAATAAGCATTAAAAACACAAAAAATTGGTATACCAAAAAAATACAATTTAAAAATTTGCATAAACAAAAATACTGGTCTAGTCTTTTTTATAAATACAACGCCAACATTGGTTGACCAATTAAGCATACTTACTTAAAGTAAATATAAGATAAAAAATCACTTAACAATGGCAACATAGAAAATGCTCTAAACATGAAACTCCATACCCGTTGCATTAATAAATTAAGCAATGGGTAAATGGTTTAATAACAAGGTAAAAAATACAGGTTCAAATGGGGGGTTAACGCAGCAAGTGAATTATTCATGTGGCTCGAACGGTCAATGCTTTAAAAAATAGATACTAATACACTTAAGCAAGCCTTAACCTGTACATGAAGTTTATTAAGAAAATAAAAAATTCAGTTATCACTTTCATACATTTCACCTATTTTAGTGAGGTATTAAAACTTATTTATCTTTCGAGGTTAAATATACAGCAATGTATTTTTTAGGCAGAGCCTATGGTGTGTGATTATTTCCCCTAAATAGGCGATAACACAACATAAATACCACACATTATCAGCCCTTTGAGTTCGCCCTAGGCCGATTGACTCTTTGTTTTTTGTCTATATGACTATAGTTAAGGTGTATGTTCTGGACACAGAAGCTTTGCTCGGCTTCTACTCATTTTGTGTAGATGTAAGACAGTAGGGTAATGCTGGAGCTTTTACTAAATCACCTTGAACTCTGGATAATAAATCTATCTCAAGCAGTTATTTTCAGCGCTAACTGCATTGAATTTATACCAATTCACTTAATTAAGTGACCTGTTTTTTAGGTAAAAACCATGTCGATAACAAACAAAAAATTAGTTATTTAGTTGTTATAACTAATTGTTCTTACATGACTCTACCTTCTGTAACCATGTAGTCGTATATCAGATATTTTTAACACAATTAGCGTCAGATTTAATCCCTCAAATTGATTAAGCACTATTGCGGATTGGTATCATACACCTCGATAATACTCACTTTCAAAAGACATTAAAAAAGGCAAGCATCTATAATGCTCGCCTTTTATTTATGGTTATGCAGCTAATTACTCTTGAAAGTAAGTGCCCCAACCGTCATATTCTACTTCACATTCGACGGCTAATTGCGCTAATTTATCAACGTCTTCCATTATCACGTCTACATCAAGTTCAGCTTCAACAACGATGTCAAAACTCCAAATTTTACTGCCATCTTCAAGCTCAAGCTCTGCAGGCTCTTCAACATCGTAACCCAATTTGAACGCAGCAAGGGCTGCTTGTTCCAATTTAGGGAAATCTTCACACACAAAGTGGTGCTCTACTTCATAAAGTATTTCAGGATCAGATCCGTCTTCGAGTAATGAAGATACAATGTCTTCACTTATTTCACGCCAGTTTTCCATTATTTATCTCTCACTTGAGCATCTAATTCAGTTATTTTAGCAGCCATAATATTGTGTACATTTTGGGCGTGCTCGCGCGCGCTAATACTTTCATCAAGTGATATAGGCGCTAACATTTCAATGTAGATTGTACCATTATCCCAACGATTTAGCTTAATGGTTTTATGTGTTGTATTCATACACACCGGGACTATTGGTACTTCAGCACTCATAGCAGTATGAAAAGCCCCTGTTTTGAACGGTAGCAACCCTCTTCCATAACTGCGTGTGCCTTCGGCAAATACCCAAACAGACAACCCATCTTTCTTTATTTTTTCAGCAGCTTTCGAGATTGTACCTGCTGCTTTTGAACGATTTGCCCGATCAATTAAAATATTACCCGAAAGCCAATAAAGCTGACCAAAAAATGGAATCCACTTTAAGCTCTTTTTGCCTAAACTTACGCAGTTTTTGGGCACCATTGCTGGCACTGTAAATAAATCGTAGCTATTTTGATGATTAGCAACATAAACGGCAGGACCAATATCAACAGCATCTTTATGACGTGTTAAAACTAATTTAACACCAATCATTTTAGCCATTGAGCCAAACCAGCCAGCTATAATGTGTACGTTATTGGGATGAAATGGCCTTACTAATGACAATAGTAAGCCAAAAAAACAACTCAATAGTATAAATAGCAGCATAATAAAAATACGTATAACAGCGAGCAAATCGGCTTCTCCAAAAATCAGTTACAACTATTATAGCGTTATTTTGTGACACAAACGAGACAATAGCGCACAAGTGTACGCTGAAAAACTTTAAGTGCTTTATTTTAAAACAAAAACGGCCTGCAAATGCAGACCGTTTCTAATTATACAAAAAGTAATTGATTACTCTTCGTTAATGGCTTCTATTGGCTCATCATCTTGAGGAGTTAGCTCAACAACGGCTTCGTCAACACGCTGTAAGCCACGTGGTAACTTATTACCACGACGACCTCGCTCACCATGATAATGCTCTAAATCACTTGGTTTAAGTGTTAGTTTACGCTTACCAGCATGAAGCGTAACACTGCTTCCTAATGGCACAACAGCTAGCACTTTTACAAACTCTTCACGGGCTTGTACTTTAGCACCTGGTATAGAAATGATCTTATTACCTTTACCCTTACCTAATTTTGGTAAGTCTCGCAGTGGGAATAAAAGCATTCGACCTTCGTTAGAAATAGCCATACAGTAATCGCTAGCAACATCGTTCACTCTAATAGGAGAAAGTAATATGCCACCTTTAGGAACACTTACCAGCGCTTTACCATTTTTATTTTTACTCACTAAATCTTTAAAGTCGGTAATAAAGCCGTAACCTGCATCTGACGCCATAAGTAAGACTTGCTCGTCTTCACTCATTACCACGTGCTCAAAATTAGCACCTGGTGTTAAGTTAAAACGACCTGTCATTGGTTCGCCTTGGCTACGCGCCGAAGGCAGACTGTGCGCATCGGTTGCAAATGCCCGCCCTGCTGAATCTAAAAATACAGCCGGTTGATTGCTCTTACCCCGAGCCGAGGCTCTAAAGCCATCACCTGAACGATAATTTAAGCCTTGTACATCTAAATCATGGCCTTTACCAACGCGTGCCCAGCCTTTATCTGATAGCACAACAGTGACTGACTCTGATGGAATTAAATCTTTTTCGTTAAGTGCTTTCGCTTCTGAGCGCTCAATCACTGGCGAGCGACGATCGTCACCGTACATTTCAGCGGCTTCTTGAATTTCTTTTTTAAGCAGTGTCGACATACGACGTTCTGAGCCAAGTATTTGCGCTAATTTATCACGCTCTTTGGCTAGTTCATCTTGCTCACCGCGAATTTTAAACTCTTCAAGTTTTGCTAAATGACGAAGTTTTAATTCTAAAATAGCTTCTGCTTGCGTATCAGTTAAATCAAAGCGCTCCATTAGTACAGGCTTTGGTTTATCTTCACTGCGGATGATTTCAATCACTTCATCAATATTTAAAAAGGCGGCTAATAAACCTTCTAAAATATGCAAACGCGCTAATACTTTATCTAAGCGATACTGCAAACGACGGCGCACTGTTTCGCGTCTAAATGTTAGCCACTCACTTAAAATACAGCGCAAGTCTTTAACTTGCGGGCGACCATCTAGGCCTAGCATGTTTAAGTTTACGCGGTAATTTTTTTCAAGATCGGTGGTTGCAAATAAATGCGCCATCAATGGCTCAGCTTTAATGCGGTTTGAGCGTGGAATAATTACAATGCGTGTTGGATTTTCGTGATCTGACTCGTCACGTAAATCAGCAATCATTGGTAATTTTTTAGCGTTCATTTGCGCTGCAATTTGCTCAAGTACTTTACCACCAGAACATTGATGCGGCAGCGCTGTAATAACGATATCGCCATGCTCTTCGGTGTAAACCGCACGCATTTTGATTGACCCACGACCGGTTTTATATATTTTATGAATATCGGCTTTTGGGGTAATTATTTCAGCATCTGTTGGGTAATCTGGTGCATGGACAAGCTCAAGTAATTCTTCAAGCTCTGTTTTTGGTTTATCAAGTAATAAACAACATGCACTAGCCACTTCACGTACGTTATGTGGCGGAATATCGGTTGCCATACCTACGGCAATACCCGTTATACCGTTGAGTAAAATATGCGGTAAACGAGAAGGCAATACTACTGGTTCATCCATGGTGCCATCAAAGTTTGGCGTCCAATCAACTGTACCTTGACCAAGCTCTTTAAGCAGTACTTCTGAAAACTTAGATAAACGCGCTTCGGTATAACGCATTGCTGCAAACGATTTAGGGTCATCTGCCGCACCCCAGTTTCCTTGTCCATCTACCAAAGGGTAGCGGTAAGAAAACGGCTGCGCCATTAATACCATCGCTTCGTAACAGGCACTGTCGCCGTGCGGATGGTACTTACCGAGCACATCACCCACGGTACGAGCTGATTTTTTGTACTTGGCATTAGCCGACAAACCCAGTTCGCTCATCGCATAAATAATACGACGCTGTACTGGTTTTAAACCATCACCTACATGCGGTAAGGCGCGGTCCATGATCACGTACATGGAATAATTTAAATAGGCGTCTTCGGTAAAACGCCCCATTGTTTGTTGCTCAATTCCTTGCATTAGCAAGGTATCTGTATCACTCATTAAAGCTTACCTAGTTTTTCTTATAGCTTACACGGTAGATTACATTGGCGTAATCATCGCTTACTAACAGACTGCCGTCACCTAATTCTGCAAATGCAACAGGGCGTCCAAATGTTGTTTCGTCTTTCATAAAGCCAGTAATAAATGGCGTATATTTAGTTACGCGACCTACTTCAATTGTTGCTAGCCCTACTTTATAACCTGCCTTTTTAGAACGGTTCCATGAGCCATGTTCAGCAACAAATAATTGGTGCTTATAACTTGCTGGAAATTGCTTAGCGTTATAAAAATGAATACCTAGTGGCGCTACATGCGCAGGAAGCGCAAGTGCTGGCGACGTGTAATCGGCAATGTTTTTACCTTCACCAAACTCAGGGTCAATAATCGCACCGGCATGAACATACGGAAAACCAAAATGCTCACCTTCTTGCGTTGCGCGGTTTAATTCATCAGGTGGAATATCATCGCCCATCATGTCGCGACCGTTATCACTAAACCATAAGGCTTGAGTCGCTGGATGAAAATCAAAACCCACTGTGTTTCTAACGCCCTTGGCTATTGTTTTTATTTGTTTTGTTTCTACATTAAGCGCAAAAATACGGCCAAAACGCTCATCTTCAGCACAAATATTACACGGTACACCCACCGGAATGATTAATTCTCCCGTTGGTGCAAAACGTAAAAATTTCCAACCATGATGACGCTCACTCGGTAATGCGCCATAAACCACATCAAACTTTGGCTCTTTTAATTGGGTATCAATATTTTTAAAGCGAATAATACGATGCACTTCGCCTACATATAAATCGCCATCTTTAATCGCTATGCCAGAGGGCATGTTTAAGCCTTTAGCAACAACAATTTTTTTATCTGCTACGCCATCGCTATTATGATCAATAAGCGCGTATACATTGCCCGCTTTACGAGAGCCAACATACACAATACCTTTTTTTGAAACAGCTATTTGACGCGCATTTTCTACATCATTTGCAAATAAACTTATTTCAAATCCCGGTGCTACGGTGAGCTTATCGAGTATATTTTTAGCCATTGCAGGAGCAGTAGTTAGCCCAAGTAATAGCAAACTTCCTAGTAGTTTATTCATTCATATCTCCCAGTATTAAACACAGGCGATCAAACTTGCGCCTTGTTACCATGATCTTCTAACCATTGACGACGATCCGGCGATCGTTTTTTAGCAAGCAGCATATCCATCATTTCCATGGTTTCTATTTCTTCATCAAGCGTAAGCTGTACTAAACGTCGTGTATTTGGATCCATGGTTGTTTCGCGCAATTGCAGTGGGTTCATTTCACCCAGACCTTTGAATCGTTGCACGTTTACTTTTCCGCGTTTCTTCTCTGCTTCTATACGCGCTAAAATAGCGGTTTTTTCGCCTTCATCTAGTGCGTAATAAACTTCTTTACCAATATCTATTCTAAATAATGGCGGCATTGCAACATACACATGCCCTGTTTTTACTAACTCTGGAAAATGGCGAACAAACAATGCACACAATAGTGTTGCAATGTGTAGTCCATCCGAGTCTGCATCGGCCAATATACAAATTTTATTGTAGCGCAGTCCCGACATATCGGTTGATTCTGGATCAATTCCCAGTGCCACTGAAATATCGTGTACTTCTTGTGATGCTAATATTTGGCCTGATTCGACTTCCCACGTATTCAAAATTTTACCACGTAGCGGCATAATTGCCTGAAACTCACGGTCTCGCGCTTGTTTAGCAGAACCACCAGCAGAATCACCTTCCACTAAAAACAATTCGGTACGATCGTTATCGGCAGCACTACAATCGGTTAGTTTACCTGGTAATGCAGGGCCTGCAGTAACTCGTTTACGTACTACTTTTTTAGCTGCACGCAAACGGCTTTGTGCGTTTGAAATACATAGTTCAGCTAATAATTCTGCGGTATCGGTATGTTCATTTAGCCATAAACTAAACGAATCTTTTACAACACCCGATACAAATGCGGCACATGAACGTGATGAAAGTTTTTCTTTGGTTTGCCCTGCAAATTGTGGATCTTGCATTTTAACTGACAATACATAACTACAACGTTCCCAAATGTCATCAGGCGTTAGCTTTACACCACGCGGGAGTAAGTTTCTAAACTCACAAAATTCACGCATTGCTTCAAGTAAACCTTGGCGCAGACCATTTACATGTGTACCACCTTGCGCGGTAGGAATAAGGTTTACGTAACTTTCAGCTATTGATTCTCCACCCTCAGGTAGCCATACAACAGCCCAATCAGCGCCTTCAATAGAGCTTTTAAACTCACCTACAAACGGGTCTTGTGGTAATGTTTCAAAACCTTTAACGGCTTCAATTAGGTAATCTTTTAAACCCGTTTCGTAAAACCATTCTTGAGTTTCTTTCGTTTGCTTATTAACAAACTTAATACGCAGACCTGGGCATAAAACCGCTTTGGCTTTTAATAAATGATTAAGCTTAGTAATTGAATAGTTTGGTGAATCAAAGTAGCTAACATCAGCCCAAAAACGCACTGTAGTACCCGTATTGCGTTTACCGACGGTGCCTATTACACTCAAGTCTTCTACTTTATCGCCATTTTCAAATGCCATTCTGTATTGCTGGGCGTCTCGTCGTACAGTTACTTCTACGCGCGTAGATAGCGCATTCACTACAGAAATACCCACACCATGTAAACCACCCGAAAATTGGTAGTTTTTATTAGAAAACTTACCACCTGCGTGTAATTTAGTGAAAATTAACTCAACCCCAGGAATACCTTCCTCAGGGTGGATATCAATAGGCATACCACGACCGTCATCGCTCACTTCAAGTGAGTTATCTTCGTGGAGTATTACGTCGATACGTGTGGCATGACCAGCCATAGCTTCATCGACACTGTTATCGATAACCTCTTGGCCTAAATGATTTGGGCGTACGGTATCGGTGTACATCCCTGGGCGTCTTTTTACCGGATCTAATCCATTAAGTACTTCAATGGCTTCGGCGTTATAATTTTGATCACTCATAGTTTTTATCTTTATATGCGCTAAGGCTATGCTTAGCTAGTTTTACGTGATTTTAAGAAAATCTACAATACTGGTAAAGGTGTTATCAAAACCTGTATAGCTATGATCGCCACCAAACTCTACCCGTTGTTTGCATTGTGAATAATAGTTTACTGCATGTTGAAAATTAAGCACTTCATCGCCGGTTTGCTGTAATAAATACAGCAACTCAGGGTATTTTAGCTTATCTACAGACAGTATTTTTAAGGCATTTATATGACTGCTATTTAAATCATAATGATAATCTTGGTAAGGATTATAGTTTGGCCCAAGTAACGCTTGTAATAAATTGTATGGTGCTACCGCTGGATTAATAACCACTGCAGGAATTTGATAACGCTGCGATAAATATGTGGCAAAAAAACCACCTAACGAGCTCCCTAATAATACTGTATTAGGTGTTAGTAATTGCTCAAGCTTAATGATAGCTTGTATAGGCTCATGGTTTAGGCACGGTACACAATAATCAACGTCATAGTGTGCCATAAGCTCGCCAAAGCGCACAGCTTTATATGACTTATGTGAGCTATTAAAACCATGAATATAAATTACCCGTTTAGCCATACTACTTCCGTTTTCATGCCTATTTTATCTTTTTCTGTATCTATATAAAGCATTCTATAAGCTGGGCCGCAGTTTTGCTGTTGCCACTGCGCACTGTATTTTTTAAACTGCGTAGAACTCGCCGGTGTTGCAAACACGCTTAACTCTCTATAACTTTGCTCATATTCATTATGAACGTGACCATGGAAAACCCCAATAATATTACCACTATTTACCAGTACATTTAATAATTGAGGCCCATTTTCGAGCATGTGCTTATCAAGGTAGCCATTTATTGGTAACGGATTATGATGACAAAATATGATCTTTTTACTGCTTGATTGAACCAAACACTCCGTTGTTTCATCTAAATGCGCGCCAGTCACCCACCCAGCAGGTGTAGGACCTTTCGAATTAATAAGCAGTAACTCAATGCCGCTTGCCGCTATGTGTTTGGCACTATTTATTTGCCCACCACTTATACGGTTAAGCATTGTTATCTCATCGTGATTACCTGGCAACCAGAATACGGGACATGTTAATGCACTTTTATGTATAAGTTCACTAAACAATAGATAAGACTCAAAGCTGTGATCTTGTGTTAAATCACCACCAAATATCACACAATCAAGTGGTTTTTGAGCCATGTGTGCTAGTGCTTGTTCAAAATGCGATGCAGTGTTTACTCCAAAGTACTCACCGTCTTTATCGGCAAATAAATGGCAATCGGTTACATGCGCTATGCGCAGCACCGATTTATTAAATGTATGTTTATCATCAAACCAAGCCATTATTTACATCCCAATTAAGGGTCGCTTGTCCGTGTTCAACACAGGCAACAAGCCAATCATATAAAAAAGCGTTAAGTTGGTATTTTTCATCTTTTTGATGCATTTTAGGGTTAGGATACCCATAAGATGGCTTTATCCTTTGATGATAATCGTGATGAATAATCTCAGCTACTTTAGCGTCATGATACAATCTAACCGTTAAGTAAAGCGGTGCTATGCCTTTAACCATTCCTGTTAACTGCTTAATTGAAATATCCATAGTGTATTTTGCACTACCATCAATTTTTGTAGCAAACTCACTGTTGCCAAGTTTTACTTCACGAATGCTTCCTATATTGCGCTCGCTAGGCAGTAATTTTAATAGTCGCACATAATTATGCTCGCAAAGCGTTAAATACTTTGGGAGGCTTTGAATATATCGTTTTGTTGCTAATCGTGCTGTCAAAGTACCACCATAATATTAGTAAGAATTTATGCCCATTTACTTGCCATCTTTCCGCGATTAAGTGCAAGCCATTGCATACAGATAACCGTTGCTGCATTATCCATTTCACCGTTATTGAGGCGAATTAAGGCATCATCAACCGTTAATATATGGGTTTTTATGTCTTCACCTTCCGTTTCCAGCCCATAAACACCCGACTCTATTTGGCTTAAATCAGCGCGTGCTAAATACAAATGTAGGCGTTCAGTTGTGCCACCGGGGCTTGATAAGTATGAAAGCATAAACTCCAACTCATCTAACTCAAGCCCAGCCTCTTCAAATGCTTCTTTTTTAACGACAGCTTCATAATCATCACTACCATCGGTCATGCCAGCAATACATTCTAGCAGCCATGGCGAGTCCTTGCTTTTAATAGCGCCAATACGTATTTGCTCAATTAAAAGGAGAGTGTCTGATAATGGGTCGTACGGCAATACAGCAATAGCATCACCGCGCTCTAATATTTCGCGACGAATAGTTTTTGATTTTCCACCTGCAAATAATGCGTGTTCGAACTGATATAAGTTCACCTGAAAAAAACCTTTATAGAGATTTATTACAGGTTTTATTTTCACATCTTTATGTGTAAATTTAACCAAACTTTTATTTACCATGCATCGACTTCCTGTATATCTAAACGATTAAAATGCGTTAATATATTCTGTTACATTTGAACATGCGGTTTTACAAATTT
>NZ_BADY01000075.1:0-10657 GCF_000241185.1 Pseudoalteromonas sp. BSi20495 | reverse complement strand
CTTTTTTAATGCTTTAAATAACTTATGTGATTATTAAACCGCTGTTGGTTTAACTTTATGCTTAGAGTGCACAATTGCTAAAACAATTAAACCTATCACAGCGACTGCTGCGCCAATAGGTTTACCTAAATCACTTGATAAGTTAAGACCAATTGCGGCAGTACCAATATAAGAAACCGTTACCGCTGTTGCTATAACAGCAGGAACACTGGCAATCCAATGGAATGTGCCACGGTCAAACAAGTACTTAGTGGCAAGCCATAATACGCTTGTAGAAAGCAGCATGTTTGAAAATGCAAAGTAGCGCCAAATTAATGAGAAATCGAGCTTCGTCATAAAGTACGCAATTGTCAGTATAGGAACGGCCACTAGTAATCTGTTACGTATGCTTTGCGGAATATTAAACGCATCAACAACAGTTAAACGTAATGAGCGGAACGCTGTATCACCAGAAGTAATTGGGAATACGGCTACTGCAATAATTGCCATTATACCGCCAAATACACCTAAGTAACTGTTAGCTACATGGTTTACTACTAAGCCTGGACCACCTTGATCAAGCAATGCTTTTAAGCCTGCGTAACCCTCTGGGAACGCTGCAATACCAGCAAGTGCCCATACACAACCTACAATACCTTCACACATCATAGCGCCATAATAAACTGGACGTACGTATTTTTCGTTAGTTAAACAGCGCGCAATAATAGGCGCTTGAGTAGAGTGAAAACCACTAATAGCACCACAAGTAATTGTTATAAATAACAATGGCCATGTTGGTAATCCATCTGGGTTTGGCTCTAAAAAGTCATGTGCGTGATCAGCTTCAAAGTAAGCTAAAAAGTCACTTGGTACAGGTAAGTGCGGCGCATTAATTAATAATGAAACAGCAATTGCCACTGTCATTACAATCATTAGCGCACCAAAAATTGGGTAAAACTTAGTAATGATTTTATCAATTGGTAGCAAGGTAGCTAAAAAGTAATACGCTAAAATAGCGAGTACCCAAAAGGTATTATTTGCCAGTATTGTACCTTCAAAAAAATCAAGGTTACTTAGCAAACCTGCAGGGCTCATAATAAATACTACACCTACAAAAAACAGTAGCATGGCAGTAAATACAAGCATAAAGCCTTTAAATACGACGTTGTAATAATGGCCTGCGATTTCTGGTAGGCTTTTACCGTCTTCTTTTATACTCATTACACCTGAGAAGAAGTCGTGTACAGCGCCACCTAAAACATTACCAAGTACAATCCATACTAGTGCAACTGGTCCGTATAAAGCACCTAAAATTGGGCCAAATATTGGACCTACGCCAGCAATGTTTAAAAACTGAATTAAAAATGCTCTTACAGGGTGAATAGCGACGTAATCAACACCTTCGCTAAAGCGTTTTTGTGGTGTGTCAGCAGTTGAATCCAAACCGGCTTGTTTTTCAACAAATGGGCTGTAAAACTTATAGCCCAGTATTAAAATAGTGAGGCAGATAAAAAAGATGATCATAAAGCACGTTTCTCTTTTTGTATTTGTATTATAGAGCGCATTGTGTGTCGCCCCGCCTTTTCAATCCGTGAATAATCGACGAACAATAACAAAGCTTCAACCCTCAAACAATAAGACGTTTAGCTAATACAATAATCGATATAAGCCACTATTTACGCAACCTGCACACTTAACGTTCCACATTGAATATTTATTACACGCGTCTTATTTTGGGCACAAAAAAAGCGGTTAAACTTTTACGTTATAACCGCTTTCACACACAATGTTTTTTAAAGTGGGTTCATAAACTCACTAATTTGTTGATGCGTTAAAGTAGGTGTTGCGCCAGAACTTTCGGCGACCATTGCTCCAACGGCACATGCAAAGTCAACGGCATATTGCGCGTCGTCGTTGCTACAAAGCTGATAAATTAACGAACCTAAAAACGAATCCCCTGCGCCAACAGTGTCAATTACGCTAATTAAATAACCTGAATTATAAAAATTCTCGCCTTTGATTGTTAATAAAGCACCGTGGCTGCCTTTAGTTACACATAAGTAATCGGTATTTGTTTGCTGTGCTATAAACGCTAAATTTTGTTCAAGCGAATGAAACTTACAACCCATCGCTTTTGCTATTTCGTATAGCTCTTCATCGTTTAACTTAATAAAGTCTGCTTTATTCATTAAATCTACAAGTGTTTCTAGCTTGTAATGCGGTGCACGTAGATTTACGTCAAATACTTTAAAGTTTGCTACATCAACTAGTTGATTTAATGTTGCTAAAGACGCTTCGCTTCGCCCAATTAGGCTGCCAAATACAAATACATCGCTACTTTTAACTTTACTAAGTAACTCATCGGTAAGCGCTATATTATCCCATGCAGTGTCTGCCACTATTTCATAACTTGCAGAGCCACCACTGTCGAGTGTTACCTCAACCGTGCTAGTTTTTTTGTCACTATTAATAGCAATGTATTCGCAGCTTACGCCTTTGCTAGTAATTTCGCTTAGTAGCTCAGCGCCTAACTCGTCGTTACCAACAGCGCTGATCATGTCGGCTTTAATGCCTAATGAGTTAATACGCACACACATGTTAAGTGGCGCGCCACCTAAGCGTTTACCTGAATCAAAACAATCCCATAACACTTCGCCAAAACAGCTAACACTTACGTTTTCGCTTGATTTATGATTAATTAAAATGCTCATAATTAGTTACTCTTTTGATCAAGTACGTTTTTCATAATGGCTTTAACTTTACTATTAGGTGCATACAGCGCAGCAATCGACTTTTTATATTCAGCAGTAAACGTTTCGTTATGCTCAAGCTTACCAAACAAGCTCGTTAACTTTAAAAATGCAATCGGGCTAGTTTGAGTCTCTTGCGCGTAAGAATTAAGCTCTTTTTGCATCGCATCTTGAATTTCAAGCTGCTCGCCGTTTTCACTTAAACCCTTATCGCTGTATAAGCACCAAGTAGCAATAACAAGCGTTGCCAGTGATACATCTCGACCTTGTACTAGGTTTTCGTTAATTGTGGCAATTAAAAACTTAGGCAATTTAGCTGAGCTTTCACTACAGATACGCGCTAGGCTGTCTTTAATATTAGGATTAGCAAAGCGCTCTATTAACGTATCTTTGTAGCTTTCAAGGTCAATGCCTTCAAGTGGTTCAAGATTTGGGGTTACTTCTTTATCCATAAAAGCACGCAGGTATGTGGCAAATAATTCATCAGATACCGTTTCGTCAATAGTGCTATAGCCATGGATTGAACCTAATAAACCAAGTACAGAATGCCCTGCATTAAGTAAACGTATTTTCATGGTTTCATAAGGCGTTACATCAGTAACAAACTGTGCACCAACAACGTCCCAATTTGGACGAGAGTCGCTAAATGTGTCCTCTATTACCCATTGTGTAAACGACTCACAGGTAATTGGCCACTCGTCGCTAACACCATATGCATCAACCACGTAATCAATATCACTCTTTTTAGATGCAGGTGTAATACGGTCAACCATCGCATTTGGAAACGATACGTTTTGCTCAATCCACTCACTTAGGTTTTTGTCTTGCTCTGTAGCAAAGGCTAAAAGCATTTTGCGTGTTACGTTACCGTTGTGCTGAATGTTATCGCACGACTGTACTGTAAACGCGCCTAGGCCTTGCTCTTTACGCAATTTTAACGCAGCAGTAATGTAGCCAAACGCTGTAATTGGGTCGTTTGGGTTATTAATGTCGTTAATAATATCTGGATTACTGGTGTCAAACTCGCCCGTTGCAGGGTTAAAGTTGTAACCGCCTTCGGTAATAGTAAGCGACACAATTTTAGTATCGCTGTGTGCTAACTTATTAATTACCGCTTGTTTGTCCTCTGGAGCAAACAAAAAGTCGATCATTGAGCCAATTACTTTTTTATCTATTTTACCGTCTGGGTGTCTAACAGTAAGCGTATAAAGGTAATCTTGCTGCTTTAAAATATCACGCAGACCACGGTTACCCTCTAAAAGGCCAACACCACATATGCCCCATTGCTCAGAGCCCGGAGTTTTTAAAAGCTCGTTAACATACACTGCTTGGTGAGCACGATGAAAACCGCCCACACCAATATGTACAATACCGGCTTTAACTGCGCTACGGTCGTAGGTTGGTGTATCAACATGGCTTGGTAATTGAGCCAAGCTTTGTTGGTTTAGCCCTGTAACTAGAGCGTCAGTGTGTTGATGTTGCGTCATGGTGCGACCTTACTAAACAAAGATAAAATATAAATTACGATACTGTATTGAGTACTTTATGGCGTTTTAACGACCAGTACGCAGTAACAAAATAAATAACAGTACAAATAAAACAGGCTATTTCGAATTGCGATTTATTAGCGCTGTACATATTCATAGTTTCACTGAAAAACATCACCTGGCTGGCAAATATAAAAATAATAACCAGTGAAACCGTAGAAACCGCGTTAAGTACTTTTGTAAATACAGAGCTGTCAATGATTGGCTTTGGAATGTCTTTAGCCTCAGCAGCTTGATATTCTTTAATATCACGTTGCTCTTGCTCTTCTGCTTCAATCTCTTGTGTGTAATCATCACCAGCGCCGTATTTTTTAGCTAAAAGCGTGTAAACAACAATGGTGAAAATCCATGTAGGAATAAACAAGTAGTAAAACGACATTACATCAATTGCGTTTAAGCCAAAGCCAAACACAAGTGCTAACGCCCAAGATGCTATAGCCGGTACGCTGCGGGTAATATTTTTATATTTAGCCCAGTAACGTGTTAGGCCAATTTTAGGAAATAACACATGCTCAGCAAACACAATGCCGCCTACTGGTACAACTAATAAGCCTGCGTAGGTAAGTAGCGGAAGCATTTGAGAAAATACAAATGGGAAACACGCAATAATTACGGTTACAACACCTACAATAGCGGTGGTGCGTTCACGTGATTGATTAACAAATATAGATTGTGCTGCAAGGCCTGCACGGTAAAGGTTTGCGTTAGCTGTAGTCCAACCGGCAATAATTACAATAACAAAACCAGTCCAACCTAATGCATGGTATGCAACATCGCCCGGATCAAGTGATGAAATAGTTGTTTTAAGTAATACCGCAACACCTGCGCCCATAATACCGGCAGAGATCCACGCTAAGTAATGACCAAAAAACATGCCCACACCAGAAAACAAGCCATAGCTTTTGCGTTTAGCAAATCTAAAAATAGCCATGTCGATTAAACCAAAATGAGTAATTGAGTTAGCAGCCCATGCAAAGCCAATCACTTCTAATAGGCCAATGCCCTTTTCACCATCGGCGTTGGTGCCCGTCCATATGGAGGAGTCGCCTATGGTCATAAAGTCGCTAAAGCTACTTAAAGAGGTAGAACCTAATACATGATTTGAAAGCTCAGGGAATAACGCGAACGAGCCTGCAATAAATATAACAAATAGCCACGGCGCACACAGCTTTGAAAAGTCAGCAACCGTAGAAAAGCCATACATCGCAACAAATACAACAATAGATCCAACAGCTAAAACAATGGCTACAAACCAAAAGCTATTTGGATACCAATCAAGTTGCGCAGGTATATCAAACAAAAACCGCACGGCGGTGGAGGATACCGTGATCATAGCGGCCGATATAACACTAAAAATAACCACGTTAGCCCAGTTATAGAGCTTGGTCATTGAGTTACCAGCAATTTTGTTTAAGTAGTTATATAAACTTAAGCGGGTTTCTACTGCAATGGGTGCAGTAATTAGCCACCAAGAACACATTGCTAACAGGTTACCTATTAATAAACCAAGTAGAATATCAATGGTTGAAGCGCCTAATGCAACAAACGTTGCACCAATAACAAATTCAGTAGCCGCAACATGTTCGCCAGCATATAGCCCTGCAAAATGTTTCCAGCCGTGAAGCTTATTATTAGCAACAGGAAGTTGCTCTTCGTTTACATCTTTAAATGTTTGTGTGTGTGGACTCGTTGCCATGGTATTTCCTATTGTTAACAGCAAAATATTTGATACCAATCTGCATAACTATTTGAATAATTTAACGAGTTAAATTACCCCATAACGTCGTTAAAAATTTTATATTTAGAACAACTAGATATAAAAATTTTTGCCTAGTTACAGTGCAATTTTCTTATCGTTAAATAAACCCCATATTCAAGCAGATTGGTATAGTACCTAAATACTTTGCCTTTTATAATTTGGCTTATAAACGCATGATGTTTTGCCATGTTTTGTTTTATTTTTAGTAAAGCAAAACCATCTACATTTATATTTTGCGTTTGCTTGCCTGTCAGTGTGTAAGGCGAGCAAATCACGTTTAAAACTTTGTTTATTTAAAAAGCCGCGTGTTTACTGCTTTTTAAGTGCAGGGTATGCACTAAAAAATTCTTGCCAATGCGTTAAATGATCAACATTTGGGTAAGCACTGTGCACATGATTAACAGAGCCTTGCATATGTTGCCCACCGCTGTAATGCAGTACTTGCATGTTAGCGTCAATTCCTGCATTTACACCTGCTTTACTGTCTTCAATTACTAAGCAATGCTCTGGCTTTACACCCATTTTTTTAGCTGCATGTAAAAATAAATCAGGTGCTGGTTTACCACGCTTAACTTCGCTGCTGGTAAAAACCGTATCGCTAAAGTACTTGCTTAAGCTCACTACGCTCAACGCTTTTGCGGTGCGTGCTGGGCTGCTGCTAGTAGCTATACAAATAGGTACAGCTAAATTGTTAAGTACGTCTTTTATACCGTCAGTCGTGGTTAGTCCGGTTTCAAATTCGTTTAACAGTGCCTCGCGGTAGTCACCTTCAAAGCTTTCAGGAAGAGTGACATTAAATGCATCCGCTATTTTTTGGCTTACTGTTTTAAAGTTGCAGCCTAAAAAGTGTTGCTGTACATAAGCGCGGTCAATCTCAACGCCTTTTTCAACAAGCATATTAATGAGTACGTGTGCGCTTAAAATTTCGCTATCAATAACAACGCCATCACAATCAAATATCACTAGCTCAATATTAGTATTCATCTTGTCACCTTATTCAAACTGTTTGATTTAGCTAATTTAAGCATAACGAGTTAAGCGCGATTAATATTGTGCAACTTTTTAGCACAATCCAGAAATGAGCATAAGCCCACAGATTGAGCATATTCCCTTTATTGCGCGAATATGTCAACACACTGTAAGTATAAAACGCACCAACGTGGTGAAAATACCGCCAGATAAAACTAAACACCTTTGTATTTAATAAATTTTATAAAAGCATATTGCGACTAAGGTCGTAGTAAAAAAATTACATTAATGTAAAAAGTGTATCTGCAAATTCATTTCATCTATTTTACAAATCACATCAATCTAATTAATCAGTTTTACCGAAGTTAATAAAATTAATACTATCGTTAACAGATTAACAGCCTGCACCACTGCCGGCACTTTTAAATAGATGAGGTCGACAATGAATACTCAAATAAACAAAACAAAATTAACACTCACTGCACTGGCACTTGCAATAGCATTACCGGCAAGCGCAGCAACAACTCTTACTAAGGATAACGGCGCAGCTGTTGGCGACAACCAAAATTCAATTACTGCTGGCGAACGTGGCAGTGTATTACTAGAAGACGTGCAACTAATTCAAAAACTGCAACGCTTTGCACGTGAGCGTATTCCAGAGCGTGTTGTGCATGCTCGTGGTACTGGCGCACACGGTGTGTTTGTAGCATCAAAAGAGCTAGATGATTTAACAATTGCAGCACCGTTTGCACAAGCAGGTAAAGAAACAGACGTATTTGTTCGCTTTTCCTCAGTAATTCACTCAAAAGGCAGCCCAGAAACACTGCGCGATCCACGTGGCTTTGCAACTAAGTTTTACACAGACCAAGGTAATTGGGATTTAGTAGGTAACAACTTACCGGTGTTTTTTATTCGCGATGCAATCAAATTTCCAGACATGGTTCACTCTTTAAAACCATCTCCGGTTGATAACATTCAAGATCCTAACCGCGTATTCGATTTTTTCTCGCACGAACCAGGTTCTACACAAATGCTAACGTGGGTTTACAGTGACTACGGTACACCAGCAAGTCTTCGTAAAATGGACGGTTGGGGTGTACATGCATACAAAATGATTAATAAATCGGGCGATGTTAAATACGTTAAGTTTCATTGGGTAAGCCAACAAGGTATTGATAACCTTGACTCAAAAGAAGTAGCTAAAGTGCAAAGCCAAGACTTCCAACACTTAACACGCGACCTTTACAGCGAAATTGGTAAAGGCAACTTCCCTAAGTGGGATCTATACATTAAAACGCTTGATCCGTCGCAGCTTGATGATTTTGATTACAACCCATTAGATGCAACAAAAATGTGGTTAGACATTAAAGAAACTAAAGTAGGAACAATGACCCTAAACCGCATGCCAACTAACTTCTTCCAATCTACGGAACAAGTAGCAATGGCACCGGCAAACATTATTCCAGGTATTGAGCCATCAGAAGACCGTTTATTACAAGGTCGTATGTTTTCTTACGCTGATACACAAATGTACCGCCTAGGTGCTAACCACCAGCAATTGCCAATTAACCGTGCAAAAGTTGAAGTGGTTAACTACAACCAAGACGGCGCAATGAATATTGGTAACACTACAAGCAATGTAAACTACCAGCCAAGCCAAGAAAACGTAGCTGAAAACCCAATTGCACGTAGAAGTAACACAGAGCTAAAAGGCTTTGTACAACAAGCCGCGATTAAAAAGCAGCAAAACTTCGCGCAAGCAGGTGTTATATACCGTGGTTTTAGCAAGCAAGAACGTACAAACCTAATTAATAACCTAGCAGGCGATTTAGGCAAAGTGCAAAACAGCAGTGTTAAACACAAAATGCTTAGCCACTTTTACAAAGCAGACAGTGAGTACGGTACACGCTTAACTAAAGCTGTAAAAGGCGATATTAAAATGGTTAAACAACTAGCAGCTAACTTATAAGCAACTAGTTAAAAGCAATTAGTCCCAACTAAATAGCTATTTAAACCACAACCATGAGGAAGGAATAAACCCCTTCCTCTTTTATAAGAGGCAATGGTTATGCGTAATTTATTAATTATAGTCGCTCTACTACTGAGCTTTACCAGTAGCGTTTACGCTCAAAATACATCAGATACACAAACACCCAGTACGCAAGTTGAAACCCAACATTCTGCAAAAGCTCAATACGATAGCTTATTTGCTTATTACTTTGCCGCAGCACGCACAAACGACACAGCTGTAATAGAGCAATTTGTAGATGCCGGGATTCCTATCGACAGCTACAACAATAAAGGCTATACCGCGTTAATGATTGCCACTTATCATGGCAATAAAAACACGGTTAACACGCTTTTGCACTTAGGCGCCAATGCCTGTTTAGAAGATAACCGAGGTAACACAGCGCTTATGGCTGCTATTTTTAGAGGGGAATTTAGTATAGCTAAAACACTTGTATCACTTGATTGCGATAACGCGCATCAAAACAAAGCCGGTCAAACAGCCGAGCAGTTTGCACAAACATTTGGTCAACAAAAAGTTATAGAGTTACTAGCGCAGGTAAATAATGCAAAATAATCTGCACGCAACAAAAAGCCCTAAAATAATAGGGCTTATTTTTAATAAAATTAGTCTTATGTTGCAGACGCTATTTGAGGTTGTTTAGGCTTTTCTCGCGTTACAAAGTAGCAAATTAGCGAGCCTACTGTTACCAGCACAACCCCCTGCCAAAACGAAGCACTCAGCGTAATAGATAAATACAACGCCGAAATAATAGTAGAAAACACCGGTGTAAAGTACGAAAGCGTGCCCAAAAGCATTAAGTTACCGCCAATAATAGCTTGATTCCACAGTGCATAACCGCTCCCCACGACTACACCAGCTAATAGTAATGTTATGCTTGAACTGAGTGAAAACGTTAATGGCGCTTCATTACTAAAACCATATTGCGCCCACAAACTCATTGCCGTAACAGTAAAAAATAACGTAATGGCATTTTTACCATTACTCAGCTTTTGCGTTACTACGCAATAAATAGCCCATATAAACGCTGCAGCTAATGCCATTAAGTAAGTAGCAGGATTATCAGCAAAGTTAGTAACAAGCGTATCGAGTGACATTTTTTGATCGCCCGTAATACACCAAGCAACGCCTAAAAAAGCAATGATCATGCTTGGGTAAACCCAGTAACTTACTTTTTTACGACCAATAATAATAGAGAGCAATATAGTCAGCGTGGGCCACAAATAGTTAATAACCGCCATTTCCATTGCCTGATGACGACTATTTGCCATACCAATAGAAAGCGCCAAGCAAATTTCGTACGCTACAAATAATAAAGTACCTACTACCAAGTAACGTTTTGAAAACCCACTAAACTTGGGCACTCCCATAACCAAAATTAAAAATATCGCACTGACAGAATACATAGCCGCCGCACCACCAATGGGGCTAAACAACTCAGAAATATCCCGTAGTAATGCAACTAAGCAACTCCACAGTAATATGGCCGCGACTCCATAAAGCGTGTATTTATTTTTGCTTAAAAACTCCATTTGCCAATCCAAAAGTACCACTCGTAAATTTGAAACTAAACTAACAGTAATTATTTAATTAAACAATTAGGGTCTGTTGATCTTTCAAGGTT
>NZ_BADY01000076.1:0-21285 GCF_000241185.1 Pseudoalteromonas sp. BSi20495 | reverse complement strand
AATACAAATACCGGACAGCAACATAAGCAGCAATGCTTAGAATTATTATGCTCATTTAATGGTGATGTGTAATGGACATACTTAAAAACGAAAAAGTAATAAATTATTCGCTGTCTTTTATATATGCATGTTTGATTGTATTTTTTGTATCACATTTACCGCTTGTTTTTGTTGGTGTACTTTCACTTATTTGTGCCTGGAATTTTTACATAACGCTGAGTAATAAACCAAAGCCAAATGCTTGGCTGGCAAATATACTCGCAGGTGTGTCATTAGGTTTAATGCTCTACACAGTAGGCATGTCGGATACGGTTATTTTATTTGTGGCCATGCTGCTACTTGCTAGTTTATTTAAGCTGCTGCAGGCTAAAACCAAAAAACACTATCACGTAATTACAACGCTTACGTTTTTTTCACTCTCATCGGTGTATTTATTTAACCAAAGCATTTTAACGACTTTAACTGTAAGTAGTTTATACATATTAAACTTTGCAGTACTTGGCTTACTCGAGTCCAAACATAATTTAAAAATCGCCTCTAAGCAAAGTGGTAAATTACTACTCTTAGCACTTCCTTTAGCTATATTTTTACTGCTTTTTTTACCAAAAATGCCCGCCTTTTGGCAGCTTCCTGGGCCTAAGCTTGCAAAAACAGGGCTTTCTGAACAAGTCGACCCATTCGATATTGCAAAGCTTTCAAACTCAGATGAACTTGTGTTTAGAGTTAAATTTAACGAAGAAAAACCTGTAGCGCCTTATTATTGGCGAGCAATAGTCCATGATGAGTTTAATGGTAATGCGTGGCTTACGTCTGACTTTTTAAAATACAATAATGTAAAAACAAATACACAGAGCGAAAGTGATGAGCAACTTATTGCAAGCTACTCAGTTATTACAGAGCCTGCTACACAAAAATGGCTCTATGGTTTAGCCTATTCCAGTAGTAACTCACAAAATGTTGAAGGTAATTCGCTAGGTTTATTACGTAAAAAAAGTCGCCAAGCTAAAAACTTACAATACGATGTAAATAGCTTTAACTTCACAACTTTACCGCTTGGCGAATTTGAAGAAAAACGCTACAAATACCTCGCTTATAAAAAGAATGTAAAAACATCATCACTTGCTAAAACCTTAAAGCAAAATACACACTCTGATCGCGATTTTTATAACCGATTATTACAATACTTTGCAGGTACGGGATTTACTTACACATTAACACCCACTCCTATGAGCGGTGATAATACAATTGACCAATTTTTATTTGAAAACCAACGTGGCTTTTGTGGCCACTATGCCAGTGCCGCCGCGTACATTTTTAGAACCGCAGGTATACCCGCTCGACTAGTAAGTGGCTATTTAGGCGGTGAATTAAACCAAGATAATAATACGCTAACAGTTCGCCAGTACGACGCACATGCATGGGTAGAAGTATATTTACAAAACGAAGGTTGGGTTATTTTTGATGCAACTGCTGTTGTCGCACCAGAGCGTTTAAATGGCTCACTTTCGCAAAACGAAGAGCTGAATGACGAATTTAAAAGTAATCTTGATTTTGGTTTAGTGAGTTTAAGTAATTTCCCCGCTATTAATTGGTTAAGGTTGGAACTTGAAAATCTCGATTATCAATGGTCTAGCTGGGTACTTGGTTTTGACGAAGAAAAACAAAATGATTTTCTAAAATCAATTTTTGGTAGTAAAAACATTTGGCTTGTACCATTAATGGTTTTACTAACAGCTGGTTTTTGTTTTATAGGTTATTTTGTTTATTTAAACTTGCCAAAACGCCCGGCTAAATTAGCGCCTATGATTAAAGAGTTTTATGAAGTAAAAGCATGGGCTAAAAAACAAAAAATAAATACACCCGATAATTTAACACCGAATCAGCAGTTACACTTTTTTGCTGACAAACTCCCTCGTTCTGCACAATCTATAAACACTTTTAGTCAGTTATTTAACCAAGTACGCTATGGTAAAAAACCTTTTACGAAAGAGCGTAAAACTCAGGCTAAAGATCTGATAAAATTAATTAAAATTTCCAAATAGAGAATACTATGAATGCTGTTGTTATAGGCGTTATTTTAATGCTCGGGCTATCTCTGGCTCGCGTTAACGTCATTGTTGCCATGATAATAAGCGCGTTAGTTGCAGGTCTTACTGCAGGCTTGGGTATAAAAGAAAGTGTTGATGCATTTAACTCTGGCCTTTCTGCCGGAGCTGAAATTGCACTAAGTTATGCCATGCTCGGTGCTTTTGCCGTTGCTATTTCTAAGTCGGGTTTAACACGCATTCTCGCTGATAAGTTACTTGCTAAAGTAAATGCTAAAGGCAGCGGGAATGAAACGTTTTTAAGTTACTTCATTTTATTAATTATTTTAGGTTGTGCGATTTCTTCGCAAAACTTAGTACCCGTACACATAGCGTTTATTCCTATTTTAATCCCGCCGTTACTCGTTGTTTTTAATCAGTTAAGATTAGACAGGCGTGCTATAGCGTGTATTTTAACATTTGGGTTAGCAACGTCTTACATGGTGCTACCTTATGGTTTTGGGGGGATTTACTTATATTCTATTTTGCACAAAAACCTGGTCGATAACGGCTTAGAGATTGTAAATACACAAGTTCCTATGGCGATGATAATTCCTGCATTAGGTATGTTTATTGGATTACTTATTGCGGTATTTATTACTTACAGAAAACGCCGTGAATACACCGAGCTCCCATTAACTACTGTGAGTAAATCGGCTGAAGTAGAAAACCCTAGAAAAGTAATGATTGTCGGACTTTTTGCAGTACTTGCCTCACTTGTTGCACAAAACCTAAGTGGCTCAATGATTTTAGGTGGCTTAGTAGGTGTAATGATATTTAGTGTATTTGGGGTAGTTAAATGGGAAGAAAACGGCGACGTATTTAGTAAAGGCGTTGCGATGATGGCCATGATTGGCTTTATTATGATATCGGCACAAGGTTTTGCATCGGTTATGCAAGCCACTGGCGATGTAGCAAGCTTAGTACACAGCGCAGCCGCCCTTTTTGATGGTAATAAACCTTTGGCCGCCGGTGTTATTTTGTTAGTCGGGTTATTAATTACAATGGGAATTGGCAGTTCGTTTTCAACAGTGCCTATTATTGCAACTTTGTTTGTTCCTTTATGTCTAGACCTTGGGTTTTCTGTTATGGCTACCGCTGCACTTGTTGGTACTGCGGGCGCTTTAGGTGATGCAGGCTCCCCTGCTTCAGATTCAACGCTTGGCCCAACATCGGGTTTAAATGCCGATGGCCAGCACGACCATATAAGAGACTCTGTTATTCCAACGTTTATTCACTTTAACATTCCGCTGCTGATATTTGGCTGGATTGCAGCAATGGTGCTTTAAGATGTATTTATATAAGTGTTAATAAATGTGATTAAAAGCTAAATATAACCAAAAAGGTATGTTAAAAGCATACCTTTTTAGTATCCAAATCCAGCAACTCACACCCCTATCAATTCCCCCCAGTTTGATTACTTTCTTTTAGTTAATACTAGCTCTGTTGTTGAGGTTATACTTAATGAATATATAGTATGATGTGTTCTTTTGCTGAATTTATATAAGCACCAATTAAGGTGCTTATATAAATTTACTTTAGCGTATATTCAAAGCTTTAAGTTAATCAAAACCATAAATCATTTTGTCGCATACTACAGGAGTCGGTCTGTGGTTATCATCAACTGCAACAAACGTAAAGCTGCCACTAATGGCTGAATGCTTATCGTCTTTGTGCATGGTTTCTAATAATATATCTACATCAACTTTTAAGCTGGTGTTACCTACATGCACTACTTTAGCTATTAACTCTGCAAAAGTACCTGCTGGTATGGCCTCTTTAAAGTCGACTCTATCAGAAGATATAGTTACCAAAGGCTTACGGCAAAAACGAGTCGCTGCTATAAATGCCACTTCATCCATCCACGCCAGTGCATCACCACCAAATAAAGTATTGTGATGATTAGTACGCCCTGGAAACACGGTTTTAGTTACCGATGTGGTTGAGTCTTCAATACGCTGAGCAATTATTGCATCGCGATTTACGTCAGTCATAATCTCTACTTTTTGTTTGCTAATGTATCTTGCATTAGTAATGCAGGATCAAGGCGTTCGCCTTTCCAGTTAAAACGCCAATCTAGGTGAGGACCCGTTACACGCCCTGTTGCACCAATTTCAGCCACTTTGTTACCTTGCTCAATTTTATCACCCACTTTTACATCAAGCTTACTTAAGTGAATGTAAGTTGAGGTAATACCATGGCCATGATCAATAATTAATGTACCGCCAGAGTAGTATAAATCAGGTTCAGCAAATACCACGGTACCACTAATAGGCGCGTAAACAGGAGAGCCTGTTTTATTGGCAATGTCTAAGCCAAAATGCGGACGACGTGGCTCGCCATTAAAATAGCGCTGACTACCGTAAACACCCGATATGCGCCCTTCTGCAGGCTTTAAAACCGGGTCTAAAAAGTACAATAAATCAGACTCTACTTCTCTGGCTTTTCGTACCGCAACTGCTTCGCGGCTTATACGCGCACTAACTTCTTTTGGCGGAGAGACATATTTTTTAGCTACGCCGGTAATTTTATCAATTTTATATTCGCGCTTAGTGATAGCTATTGGCTGTGAATGCGATTTACCATTGTTATCTACCCATTTTAAAGTATGAGTAGTTTCAGCGTCACGACCAAAACCAAATACAAAGTCACCATTTTGCGAAAGTTTTAAGCTTTTGCCATCTAAGCTTACTGATTTAGCGTTTTCTAGCTTTCCAGTAACTAAACCGCCTTGTGTTAAATGTCCTTTTAACTCAAGCGCCATAGCACTAAAGCTAGCAGAGGCAACAAGCGCTGTTGCTAAAAGTGTTTTAAACATAACTAATCGATCCTTTTCCAACACCTTCATAAGCGGTTACTTTCACTGCTTTTTCTGGGTATTGGGCTTTAATTTGGCCAGCTACATGTTCAGCAATACATTCTACAGTAGTATCTACTGGCAAAATGTCGCAACGAGACTCGCTTATAGCCATTTCAAAATAGCCTTGTGCCGATGTATAAGCAAAACATACATCACCCGCTTTGGCTGTTATGTGCTTTAAATCAGGTGCATTAATTTGATCTTCACTGGTAGCTAAGTAAATATCTTCCCACTTTTGAGACCATTCTTTTTGCAAACGCGGCATAGAGATACCATCTAGGCTAATACCAATTTGAGAACGATGCCCATGAATAATACGCTGGCAATTACCGTCATGCTTTTTAAGGCCATGGCTGTAATGATAGTAAAAACTTTGGCTGTGTTCAGGCTTAAGAGACAGCTCAATTTTTTCAATGTTATCTGGTAGCTTCGGTAAAATAGTCGCAATTAAAAATTCAGTAACCGATTCAACCGTTACTTCGTCTGCGTTAATCATGCAATAAGCTTGATGAGGAGCGCTCATAGCTAAGTGGTTGTTTTCACCAAATGTACAGTCGAGTGTTTTATGCTCGTCAAATTCAGATACAGTGCCATTAAGCCCTGTAGGAATTGCTAAACGGTGATCAATACACTCATCTATAATGCCTTTAATTTGCTTTTTAACTAAACCAAAGTCTAAAACCATAGACTCTTCGTTAAGTTTACCGTGCAAAGTTAAATCAACAATCCAGCTCTCGCCAACGGCGCCGCGTTTGTTACATAAGTAAGAAAAATCAATCACAGTTAGTGAGTTAACAAAAAGGATCATAAACTTCCTTTAGACTGGTTATAAGACAGCGCTAATTATAATGATTTCTGATTGTAATTGCGCGGTTTTATAGTGCAAAAACCAATCGCACTGATTGATTGGTGATTTTATGTGCAATATTTGATTTTTTAACTGCTCCGAGTTGTTTAGCGTACAAGTGTACGCTAAAGTACTTGGCAATTTCTAAGCGAAGATAAGTGTTATGGAACCTAAAAATAGCTATACAAAAGAAGAGTTGATCCTGTGTGGTCAAGGTGAAATGTTTGGTGAAGGCAACTGCCGTTTACCAAGTGACAACATGTTAATGATGGACCGCATTACCTCTATTACTGCTGATGGCGGAATTCATGGTAAAGGCGAAATTGTTGCTGAGCTTGATATTGACCCTAGCCTGTGGTTTTTCGATTGCCATTTTAAAGGCGACCCAGTAATGCCAGGTTGTTTAGGATTAGATGCTATGTGGCAACTAGTTGGCTTTTACTTAGGTTGGTCTGGTGGCCCTGGTCTTGGTCGTGCGCTAGGTGTGGGTGAAGTTAAATTTACTGGCCAAATTTTACCAACTAATAAAAAAGTAACTTACCGTCTTGTAATGAAACGCGTAATTAAACGTAAATTGTTTATGGGCGTTGCCGATGGTACTGTAGAAGTAGATGGCCGAGTAATTTACGAAGCAAAAGATTTAAAAGTGGGCTTGTTCCAAGACACTAGTGCATTTTAATTTTTAAACGCACAAACAAAAAGGCCTCCAATGCGGAGGCCTTTTTGCTTAAATTCGATTATTGATTTTAGGTTTGTACATGTTGCGGTTTTCAATCGCTTCACGCCAACCTCCTAACCACTCTGATTTTGGATCTACTTGTTGATAAGGGCATAGCTCTTTTGAGCGACCTGCTAAACCTGCTTTAAAACCTTGAGAATGAGCTCTTTCTAAACGATCTCTTTTCTGTCTCTTCATCGGTAATATCCTCACCTTTTTATTTATATATTGTGTAGCATTAGTGAAATCTACATTTAATGAATAGTTAATAAAAATGTAAAATTCAAATTGTAAAAGCAATTAAATTGTTTGACTTTAACTAAGCTGCTGATGCAAAAATGAATTAACATTTAAAAAAGTAAGTGGTCATACAACATTTAATTTGACCGGTTTTATGCTAAATAAAATGCGACTCAATAATCGCTAAAAAGCACTTATGTGCTTTAATTGTGACCGACTAATATTGACTAAGTTCCAAACAAAAATGTAATCGTGACACTTTTATTTCATTAATCTGAAATTAGTAGCCCGCCCCTAACTTGAAGTATTTTTAAACAATTTGAATTTATACTTGATTATTTAAAGTCGATCGGTCTAATATAAGCTCATGAACAAAAATACATCAACACCAATACGCCGTGGTCGCCCACCTAAAATAGCCAGAGAGAACGCCGATACCAAAGCGTTACTTATTCGCACGGGCCTAGAAACCTTAACTGAATTTGGCTTTAGCGCCACGGGACTCGATACTATTTTAAAAAAAGCGGCTGTACCTAAAGGCTCTTTTTATCATTACTTTAAAAGTAAAGAAGCCTACGGCATTGCGTTAGTTGATGCATACGACAGTTATTTTATTGCCAAGCTTACCCATTACCTACAGCAAGAAGATGTTCCCCCACTTGAACGAATCGTTAATTTTACCCAAAGCGCAATTAAAGGGATGAAAAAATACGATTACAAACGTGGGTGTTTAGTGGGTAACTTAAATCAAGAGCTTAACCATTTAAGTGAAGAGTTTAAAACCAGATTAATGCAAAGCTACACTGCTTGGCAAAACCAGGTAGAGGTTTGCTTAAATCAAGCTAAACAACAAGGCACAATTGCAAGCCATGTAAATACAAAATTGATGAGTGAGTACTTTTGGACTGGCTGGGAAGGTGCGGTTATGCGCGCCAAGCTCACAAAATCAAATACCCCACTTACTTTATATACAGAAATGTTTTTACGCGCATTACTAACCTAATGCGTTTTTATTTACCAATTAAAAGACGATCGGTCTAAAAGGATATCCAATGAGTACCCCAATTAAAGCCATTGTTATTAATAAAGAAGATAATAACTACAGCGCTTCATTATCAACTATCGAAAATAGTGATTTACCAAACGAAAACGTCTCTATCGACGTGCTATACAGCACACTTAACTATAAAGATGGTTTAGCAATTACGGGGAAAGGCCCCGTTGTACGCAGTTTTCCTATGGTGCCAGGTATCGATTTAGTGGGTACGGTTACAAATTCCACCAGCGATGAATTTAAAAATGGCGATAACGTAATATTAAATGGCTTTGGTGTAGGCGAAAAATATTGGGGCGGGCTTGCTCAAAAAGCAGCACTTAATAGCGATTGGTTAATCCCCTTGCCTGCAGGTATTTCTCCAAAACAAGCAATGCAAATAGGTACAGCCGGTTATACCGCTATGCTAAGTGTTATAGCACTTGAAAAACAAGGTATTACGCCTGAATCTGGCGAAATACTGGTAACCGGTGCCAATGGTGGCGTAGGCAGCTTTGCTATTTATTTATTAAACCAGCTTGGTTACAACGTAACAGCAGCAACAGGTCGATTAGATCAAAGTGAGTATTTAAAAGAGTTAGGTGCTAAACAGGTAATTGACAGAAATGAGCTTTCAAACCCTGGTAAGCCTTTACAAAAAGAGCGCTTTGCAGCGGCAATAGATTCTGTAGGTAGCCATACACTTGCCAATATTTGTGCATCATTAAAATATGGGGGTGTAGTAACCGCCTGCGGACTTGCCCAAGGTATGGATTTACCAGCCTCAGTTGCCCCATTTATATTACGTGGTGTGTCACTAATAGGCATTGATAGCGTAATGCGCCCTAAAGCCGACAGAATTGAAGCGTGGGATCGTTTAGCTAAATTAGTAAACGTTGATTATTTAGATAAAATTTCAACTGAAATTTCACTAGAACACGCCATTGATAACGCAGAGCTACTTATGCAAGGCAAAATTCGCGGTCGTGTTGTAGTTAATTGTCAAAGTTAAGCTATTTACTCTGTTAAAGCCTCGTTATTAAATTTATAATGCAATTTGTATTTTAATAACGAGGCAACACCTATGAGCAACCAAGAACTTTTCAGTAATAACCCACTGCAAGGCGTTAAATTAGAACAAGTGGTTGAAGAGCTGGTTGAACAATACGGGTGGGAGCTCCTACACGCTTATTTACAACTTAACTGCTTTAAAAACAATCCTGATATAAAGTCAGCGGTTAAATTTTTACGTAAAACACAATGGGCACAAGAAAAAGTAGATAACTTTTACCTTTATCGCTTAAAAAACTTACCTAGACCTGATGATGTGCAATACGAATTACCGCCACGTGATCGCGTGATCCCAGCTGATCATAAACCTGGTGAACCATGTGAGTTAAGTTTTAGTGATGCAAAACGTATTATGGAAAAAAAAGCATCAAAGCAACGTGCTCGCGATCGTAAACAACGCTCTAATTCTAGTAACCCTTGGGGTAACTAAACACGCTAATTTAATTTTGTAGAGCTATTTTAAATGGCTCTACAATTCTCTTTTATCAATTTTTATTACATCCACACCGTATAGCTAACAAATAGAAATCAATACCCTCGGTTTTTCCAAAAATCTGTTTCAGTACGCTCTATCTCTAATGCCACCTTAAAAGTTTTATCAGCAATAATTTTCCCATTTAGCTCAATCGTCATACGCCAATCACCCAATTTATTCTCTATTGGCAACCAAAGCGTGTCGCCTAAATAAAAGTTCCAATCACTGTTTTTAACGTATACATCGCCTTCAAAGGGGTCCATTACATCACCGTCACTGTCTGGTATATCTGGATGGTATATACAATAGTGAAGCTTTTCGCCTTTACCCTTTTTAATATTTGCGATTAAGCCAAACTCAACATCTACCTCAGCTATTACATTTGTTGTAAATTGCTCTATTTGTGGCAATGCTTTACTTTCGCTGTCCCACTTAGAGTAAATGCCGTGACTTTGTAACGTCACTACAGGTTTTGTTTTAGCCATTAAGGTAACCTTTTATTTTAGCTATTTTTGCATTAGTTTAACTTTTTGAAATTTTAAAATAAAACACAATCCAATAAAGTTAAATCTCAACTTAGCTTTAATACTTCGCCTATTTACATCATTGCTAATTTGTCATCATTGTTTACACACTATTTGCACAATTGCTGATTATTGTTTGAGTAACTTAATTGATCAGGTAAGCAGCAATGAAACTACACGCAGTTAATATTAAAAACTCAAATCGGGTAAATGCTATAAAGCTAAGCACCTTGGCTCTAGTTGTTTCATCGTTAGTTGCTTGTGGAGGTGGAGAAGGCATAGTTGATACCTCAACAACTACAGATTCATCACCAACCACCTCAGATAACGGTACAGGTACGGGTAGCTCAACCCAAGGCGTGCTTTGTGAATATAGCTACAGTGAATATAACGAGTCAGAATCAGTACAAGCCACCAGCGCTGCAGATTGGTCATGCACAGGAACTACACGCGACTTAGTCGCTAATGGCATACCTGATCACGAAGTAGGTACATTCCCTAATGCCAATAACCCAAATACTATTTCTGAACAATCAGTAAATGAAAGCTACACACTTGAGCCTGTAGAAACAACACAAGCAACCATGCTTGGGGGGCCTCGTGGAATGATAGGCGTTGTACTTAACGGCATTAAAATAGACGCCGGCACAGGCGGTAGCTGCGATGATTCTGGCACCGATTGTGATTTAGGCGACAACAGCGGTAATTGGAATATAGAAGCCTTAAGCCAAGACACGTTTAGTTTTGGAACAGACGACAACAATGCACACGTACAACCCGATGGCACATATCACTATCATGGTATGCCTGAAGGCTTTGTAACACTGCGAGGTGGCAATAGCTCCACTATGACTCTAATAGGCTGGGCAGCAGACGGCTTTCCTATTTATGCACGTTACGGCTATGCAGACTCAAATGATGCGTCTTCAGCGCTAACCGTAATGACCGGTAGCTACCAACACATAACATCTGTAAGCGCAAACCGCCCTTCTACCGATATATACCCATTAGGTACATTTGCACAAGATTGGGAATACGTAGCAGGCTCTGGTGATTTAGATGAATGTAATGGCCGCGTTGGCGTAACGCCTGAGTTTCCTGATGGGATATACCACTACTACGCAACAGACACTTACCCGTTTTTTCAACGCTGCGTTAAAGGCGAAGTTTAATTAGGAGTAAGTTATGCCTTATATGAAAAATTATCTGTTAAGTGTGACCACATTGGGCTTATTGAGCACATCAACATTAGCAAACGCGCATTTAATGGTTGCAGAGCACGGTACGCTGAATTTTGTTGATAATAACGTGTTTATTGTACTTTCAATCCCTATGTCGGCTTTTAAATGGGTTGATGAAAACAAGGATGGCAAAGTGTCAATAGTTGAGTTTAATGCTCATAAAAAGCTAATAACTAAGCGAGTTAAAAAGAACGTTTATTTAGCAGATCATCAGTATAAATTTACTATTGACGGACTTTTGCTAAACCCAGAAGCGTCGCATACACATAAAAGCGACAATATAGACCAAGTAACCATTACTGGGCGCTACTCTTTGCCTAGTAAACTAACCAAAGTTAACTTTAACGTTAAGCTATTTAGTAACAATGAGCACAAGCAGCACTATCAAATTACAGCGACTAATAAAACGCAAAAGCTAACTCACCAATTTGAGCTATCACCAACGTCGCCCTTTAGTAAGGTGTTTAATAATTAGTAATACTTACCTAAATAATTAAGTAGCAAAGAGTACAAGGTAAACCAATTTGTGCTCTTTTGATCTTTGTCTTCTTATTTAACACTCTTTAGTGAAGGGTTCTTTCTATAAATGTACAAGCTTGGGATTTTTAGGAAAGTAATGCTCTTGTTGCTGCTCACATAAACTAAACTCACGGGTGTTTTTATATGGGAGTTTCATAAAGCCCGCAACACCCACGTCCGTAATATTTACCGCGTATTGCATAAGTTTATTTAGCAAACGTTTAAACTCAACCTCTTTACTCGAATCGAGTAAACGGTAGTAATGGTGAATCTTCATTCTGTCGGGCAGTGCTTCAAAAATAATACACCCCGTATGATGAATTTGGTTAAGCTCAAATACGCATTTAATAACTTTTTTAGGTAGCTGTAGTTGCTCATCAGGGTCTTTACCGTCTTCAAAATATGAATGCGGGCGGGTTATGTCGTTTGCTTTCATGCTGACAACTTCGTATTCAAGCTCTGGTAGGCTATCAAACTTAAATGCACCGGTGCCATCTCGCTCTAACTGAATAGTTTTACGGGCATCAAACAAACAACACTTAAATAACCCTTTTTGATTAATCGCTTGCGCAAGCATTACCGTGTTATTAATCGCATCACTAAACGCATCACCCAATGATTCGTCATGCATAATTAAAGACGATTCAACAAACATCGACTCATCCTTCCAATGAAAACTAAGCCCACCTACTACAGGGTACTTAGCTAATCGGCTTATTGATGCCAAAAATGCTTTTTCGGTATCGCCTGTATCAAACAAAAACTCTTTATAATAACGGTCAAGTTGCGCGTCGTTTATATCTAGTAATTGCTGGTTATGATCGGCTTGGCGTAAAAACTGTTTTCGTGAACTATATACCACCGTGTCGGGCTGCTCGTCGTTGCCATACCAAAAAGGGATATCTGCTTTTTTTTGTTTTTTATCAAGTTCAGGTAAATACATTTTGGCCATAGTTGTAATGTTACGCATAAAGTAATCACCAGCACCATCGCGTATGGCTTTACTTTTAGAGAGCATACCATCAATGACTTTAGCCAGCTCTTTTGGCAGCCCTAAGCTGCTTGCAGGGATGGCTTGCGCACCAAAGCGACACGACTGCGCCGACGCTAGCGCATACAACGTAGCGGCTACACCTTGTTCGTCAAATCGTGGGGATGATTGCTCCCCCGACATTTGCGCTTCACCAATAAAGTACACATCGCCCATACGAGCATTCGTTGTGCTTAAATCACCCGACATTAAATCCATAAAGTTACTCGTAACAGGGTTACCATCACTATCGAGCTGTGCATACACAGAGCTGCCCCAATCAACTAACGAAAGCGCGTCAGTGTTTGCATCCCAAACAAGGTTTGAAGGTTTTATATCGCCATGCACTATAGGTTGTGGGCTAACGCCATTTTTGTGGCTACGTAAATCAATTAATACATTACGTAACCTAACAGCTAGCGCCATTATTTGCGCGGCACTAAAGCGCCCTGTTTTAAGCGATACTTTTTCAAGGTCCTCTCCAATGGCGCGAGCCATCATTAAAATCCCTTGTTTTTTAATTCGCTCAAATGCATAAAAGGTAGGGACTAAGGGGTTATTAATTTGCGAAAGCATATACGCTTCGTCTTCTAGGCGGTCACGTACACTTTGGGCAAGCGTAATACGCGAAAACTTAAATACCCAAGGTAAGCCGTTATCATCATCACCTGCAAACACAAAACCAAAAGCACCCGAGCCAATCATTTCAACGTTTTTGTAGCCCAGCAATGTTAGCTGCTTAATACAAATATTAAGCCACTGGCGGTGTTTTTTAGCATCGCGATGCGAAAGCAAATAAACAGATTGCTCTTCGTTGATATAAAAATTGCGGATTTCTTTGGCTTTCAATACAGGTACTCTAACTTATAAAACTAACCAATTATTAGTTTTATGTAATGAGATTACAATAGGTTAAATAGGAGTTTTGAAATAGTGGAATAAAACAGCGCTAAAGTAGCGCCATAGCAGTAAATTTAAGTGTAAACGTTAAAGCTCAAAGTAAGCTTTCACAATACACTGTGTATAAATACAGTGCATTGCTTTTTGCTAACTTTCTATAACACGAAGCTGCTTAATTGATGACACAGCTATGTGCGTTTGATAATAATATTTATTAGTGGCTCTACCACGGCTCATAAAATCGATAGTAACTCGTTTAGCTTCGCCTGTTACTTCTATTATTTTATCAATAAAAAAGGTATCTGCTGGTTGTCCGTATTTACTTTGAAGCTCTGCTACCACATTAGGCTGTATTGATATCGTAATAGAACGCCTGTCGCGATAATCAGTTTCTGTATTTAAATACAACCAACTCCCCTGAGCTCCCGCCGCTTTAATTTGAAACTGGTAAGTGCCAGCAACACCCTTAGGTGCACTTTGCTCAGTTAAAGCGATAAGGTTCATATTTGCAGCCTTACTTTGGCTCATTTCAACTTTATGGGTAACAGAACTACATGCACTAAGTGTTAGCACACTTAGTAAGGCTAGATATTTCAAGACACAATTAGTTAGCGGATATTAAGGCGCATTGCGCTGAGAAGGATCTGTTTTAAAGCTTTTTAGCAAACTTTGTGGGTCAACCACCTCGGTATGCTCTTTAGCAGCCTGCGCCCACCATATTAGTTGGCCAAACGTACGTGAGAAATAATTAAACCACGATAATTGACTCTCTCCTGCAACAGGTTTGCCATCCTCACTAAACACATCTTGCGCTTTTGGCACGTGGATCATAGCCGATACCGGCAAACAGCCAAGTTCAGATAAAAATGTGCGCATACTAATGGCCGCTCTTACGCCACCCCACTGTCCTGCTGAGTAAGTTACTATTGCACTTGGTTTATACGAAAATAGTGAGCTACCAAAATGATTAAGTAAGTCAGCGAGGGCTGGACTCATGCTGTGATTGTACTCAGGGCTAATCATTATATAACCATCTGCGGCTTTAATTTTATCAGCTAAAAGGGTGAGCTCTATAGGTGCATTACTTTTAGCGTATGCAAAGTGTGGTTTAAATACGTTTTCGCTAGGAAAGTCCAACGCATCAATTAGCTCAAACTCATGATCGCCAAAATGCTCTGTTAAGCATTCTATACAAGCCCTAGAAACCCTTAAGCCTAAGCGAGCTGGTTTTGGTGGAGTGCTATCGCGTACTGTGCCTAAAAATACTAAAAACTTCATATGTAATTCTCAACTGTATTTGAACGATAGCTAAACACTAACATTTTTTAGTTATTGTGTATTACACATACGCATTGTTTATTGATTCAAAGCATAATAATAATTAAATTTAAAACTGAGCTTTAGTAACCATTGGTCTGTTGATCTTTGTGGATTAAAACTAGCTAGTGAGTCAAGTAAGCCATAAGGGTAATCAGTGCAACATAAAAACCAAAACCGAGTAAGAAGGTTAAGTCGACTCTTCTAGCTTTACTCGCTTTATAAGATGCAAAATCTTTAAACTCGCTTTTATACAGCCCAAACGTAACCACTTTTAATAACAGCCAACCGGTCGAGTAAAATAAAAAGCTCAAGCCAGTATCAACTATTAGCCAAATAAAAATCTCAAATGCAATACTCATTAACTATGTCCATTAGTTTGTAATAGAAAAACTATATCAGCTATGTGTTTAAAATATAGCCGGATTAGTTAATTAAGGTGTAACAGTAAATTTCGTTAAACCTATTAACTGTCCTGATTCGGTGACTACTTTTACCTGCCACTTACCAACAGAGTCGCTAGGAAAATTTACCTTGTGGGTCCATGCTCTGTAACCAAGCTCTCTCCCGCCGTTTATATTTAACGTGATCCGATCAACTTCCTTTTTATTATGAAGCCACACATGAAATATTTTTTCATTTAAGCCTCTTGGCGCTTTAACAGCGGTCCAACTATATAAACCTTGATGATGCAGTGTATAAGAGTCTAACTGTTTGATACTCCCTACTGGCTTTTTATGCTGTAAATCAACTTCATGAGCTAACGTAATATCGGTTAATCGCAGCGCTGCAGGAGGCACATAGCTTCTTAATTGCCACACAGCAGTGCTCAAAGCACATAAAATAAATACAAGAATAGGAAAACGCCACCAGCGTGCATTAGGCATTAAATTGTTTAAACTCGGAAGAGTAACCACTACAGCCGTTACAAGGGCTGCAGCTAAGCTTTGGCTTGTTGTAAGATTTAACAAAATAGGTAAGGTAACAAGTAAAACAACAAATAAAGCAAAGTTATGAAACACACTAAATAGCGTACGGTTTTTAGCAAGCTTCTTATAATAAAAGGGGTCGATTACCGATATAACCGCACATAACGCAATGAGGGAGGTAAAAATTGCTTGAGGATGATCCCACTGCGTAACCGCTAAAAAAAACGGCAAAGCAAAAAATAGACTTTCTTGTTGCACCATTTGTAGCGCAAAACGCATTACATTAGGAGATACAGCCACACCAAATTTTTCTTCTACTTTGTCTCGTAGCCAATTATCAATAATTAGCCACAACCAACTAATAAGTAAAAATATCGCAATAACTTGCGAAAAAGACTCTTTTCTATCTACAAGTGCAAAGCTGGCAACGCCCGACAAAAACGCCAACACAGCCAATAATCCAGGCCGCTTTTGCATCGCGCTTATAAATTTAGCGATTATATTTTTACAGTAATCCATGTATGAGTGTTTCCGTACGGGTACGTACTTTATTATTTTTATTCAGAGTATGATTAGTTTAACCAAGTTTAAATGAACAACAGATAGATGGATGGATTCAAACGCGTCATTTAACTGTACATCAAACTAACCATTTTAATTAAATAAAAGCCCAGCATAGCGAGTCATTGGTACGTTTATTAATTTTTGTAACGCGTGAGCTTTAGCAAGTAATTCGTCTTCACTAAGTACAGGCATTTTATTGTTAAAAGCAAAAACAATTTTATTGCCGCCTTCAATAATAAAACTAAGAATCTTTCCTGCAAATTCTTTCTCAAGAAGTTGATCGAACGCTTCTCTTTGCCCAACTTTGGTATGGCAAATATTAAGTACTAAAACCCCATCAAAAGTGAGCGCATTTTTACAATCGCGTAAGTAGGATGATTGCACCTGATCTGATTCCATCCCTTCTGAGCTATATAAATCAGAAAAAATAACATCCGTTTTTATCTGCGTTTTTTTCATGTAGTTTGCCGCATCATCAATGTGAATAAACAAACGTTCTGACACAGGAACTTTAAAATATTTTATAGCCATATCAGCAACGGCTTTACGGTATTCAACGGTATGTATAGTCAGTGCAGGAAACGCATGATAAAGACTTTTTGCTATAGAGCCCGCCCCAAGTCCCATTATCATCGCGGTTTTTAAATTGGGTATAAAAAAAAGCGCAGCCATCATCGCTTGCGTATAAGCTAAACTTAACCCGTTAATATTATTTAATTTAATACAGCTTTGATAAATTTTTCCGTCAAAGCTGAGAATTAGATTCTTTTTTGTTTGATATACATAAACAGGGCCATGCTCATCAATAGTTGATGCAATACAAGTGCCTTTGATATCCACGAATACTCAATAGGTGAGGTGATGAAAAACGAGTATAACTTAGTTAACGTACTGCCATTGCTATTAATATGATTTATAGCGCTTTTATTAATTTACAAGCATTTATATACGTACTCAAAAAGGTCGGTTTATTATTCAGATCAGCTGAAGTGTCTGCCTTTATAGCTAATTAAAACTTATCCAGTGATGACTTTTAGTAAAAACAACGACTTAACATACTGAAATTTGGCTAATGTACTGTTATAGCTATAAAAAACCCCTTTGAATATTCCTCATGTTCAACATGAATAAAGTGCACACCACCACCAAAGAAGTCTAAACGGCTAAACATCCATCCTTTATTTTTACTGATTTGTGCCTTTTTATCGTCAACTGCTACGTAATCGAATCTAACAATAATGATTAATGAATATGACTCATGTTTTATGTGAAATTAAACCGTTTTTCTTCATATACCAATCCACGTATAAATTACTCATCCCTTAGCGCTAAACACTATTACTAAAAACTTAAAGCCGCTGAATAACAAACCAGCACACTAAGTTAAAAGGTTAATAAAGCGCAAAGCATCAATCAGGTTTAAATTATAAAATTGGATATAAACACGATGAAAAAAGATTTTACATTTAATATAAAGAGCGTTTCACTCGACGAAAATTATCATCCATCAACTAATACGCGTATCACAACCAACTTTGCTAATTTAGCCAGAGGTGAATACCGCAAAGCAAACTTGCGTAACGCCTTAAACATGATTAACAACCGTTTTAATGCCCTAGCCCATTGGGATAACACCAAAGGTGAGCGTTATGCTGTTGAGCTTGAAATTATCTCTGTTGAAATAGGTATTGAAGATGGCGGCGAAAGCTTCCCATCAATCGAAATATTAAAAACAAACATTGTTGATCATAAAACTAATAAGCGCATTGAAGGCATTGTAGGAAACAACTTTTCATCGTATGTACGCGACTACGACTTTAGCGTACTCCTACAAGAGCACAATAAAGGCAAGCCTCAATTTAGTATTCCTGATGACTTTGGGGTTTTACATGGGAAGCTATTTCAGTCATTCGTAAATTCGGATACATACAAACAAAACTTTAAAAAACCACCGGTTATATGCCTAAGTGTGTCAGATAACAAAACCTACAACCGCACTGAAAACCAACACCCGGTACTAGGCGTTGAATACGAGCCAAATGAATCGTCTTTAACTGAGCAATACTTCAAAAAAATGGGCTTGCAGGTACGTTACTTTATGCCGCCAAATAGTGCCGCGCCTTTAGCATTGTTTTTCTTTGGTGATTTACTTAATGATTACAGCAATCTTGAGCTTATAAGTACCATTAGTACGATGGAAACGTTTCAAAAAATCTACAGACCAGAGATTTATAATGCCAACGCAACAGCGGGAAAATCATATAAACCAAACTTAAAAAACTTGGATCATTCACTAACGCAAATTGTGTATGACCGAGAAGAGCGCGGCAAGTTAGCAAATGAGCAAGGCAAGTTTGCACAAGAGCATTTTATCAAGCCGTATCAAACGGTTCTTGAGCAATTCTCTACTAGCTATCTGTCATAACAACTAATAGTAACATCCAGTAATAACGCGCTTAACGAAACGTTTAATAATTAACTAAAATATACGGCATTATTTATTATGAAAAAATTACTACCTACATCTACCGCTGGCAGTTTACCTAAGCCTTTATGGCTTGCAGAGCCAGAAACACTTTGGTCACCTTGGAAATTACAAGGTGATGAATTAACTCAAGGCAAACACGACGCCCTACGCTTGTCATTATTCGACCAGCAACAAGCAGGCATTGATATTGTTAGCGATGGTGAGCAAACAAGGCAGCATTTTGTAACTACATTTATAGAGCACCTAAATGGCGTTGACTTTGAAAAACGTAAAACAGTAAAAATTCGTGACCGCTACGACGCAAGCGTACCCACCGTTGTGGGCCCTGTTAGCCGTCAAAAGTCTGTGTTTGTTGAAGACGCTAAATTTTTACGCAAGCAAACCAAACAACCTATTAAATGGGCATTGCCAGGCCCAATGACAATGATTGATACGCTTTACGACGATCATTATAAAAGCCGCGAAAAACTAGCGTGGGAATTTGCCATCATTCTTAATCAAGAAGCAAAAGAATTAGAAGCCGCCGGCGTTGATATCATCCAATTTGATGAGCCCGCGTTTAACGTATTTTTTGATGAAGTAAACGACTGGGGAATTGCCTGTTTAGAGCGCGCAATTGAAGGGCTTAAATGCGAAACCGCCGTGCATATTTGCTATGGCTACGGCATTAAAGCCAATACAGATTGGAAAAAAACACTAGGATCTGAATGGCGACAGTACGAAGAAGCATTCCCTAAGCTTCAGCAATCTAATATCGATATTATCTCACTAGAGTGCCATAACTCCCATGTACCAATGGATTTACTAGAACTCATTCGCGGTAAAAAAGTAATGGTAGGCGCAATTGATGTAGCAAACCACACTATCGAAACACCAGAGGAAGTAGCAAGTACGCTGCGTAAAGCACTGCAATTTGTAGATGCAGACAAACTCTACCCATGTACAAACTGCGGCATGGCTCCACTACCTCACCATATAGCCAGAGGTAAACTAAATGCCTTGAGCGCTGGGGCTGAAATTATAAGAAAAGAATTATTAGAAAAGAACTAGAAAAGTAGCTTTAAAATACAAATTGTAAACAATAACTACTGTCACACCATGCCATAGTAAAATCCATAAACATGGTGCGTTAGCTAAAACCGACTAAAGAACAAAGTTTAGGTTAGTTATTTAATTTTTTTTATTAAAAAGCTCTAACCTATTTTTTGAAAAATCGATAACTGCTTGGTATTGAATAAAAAAGGGAGAGCCTAACAAGCCATGTACTCCCTTTTCACCACCCGCCACCTGTACATGGTCAAGATTAAGTGACACAAAGGCAGGACTTTCAAACAAGGCACTACCAAACTCAATTGAATCAACTTCTATATCTCCCATAGCGTGATCCGAAGTGCCCAAGCCTGCTGCATTCTCAACATTGAGTGTTTCTTCAATGCCTAACTCACTTAGGCATCCCCTGTCTAAAACAGATGCCCCCGCGCCAGTATCTAAAATAAAACGTAACAATTTACCGTTAATTTTAGCTTCAACAATTTGGTGGCCTGTTTCTGATACTTCAAACTCAATTACGGTTTTGTTCTCAGATAAATTCATATACGTTCCTTGTTAGATTTTATTTAGGTGTTGGAAAACGAATACATCCTACGATGAATCGACGTATTTAGCGGCTTTAAAGCGCCACTATTAAAAGTTGCAATTAATAGACAAATTTTACTAGTTGCCCACCTCAGGACGTTTTGTTATATGTACATTAATTCAAGTCTATTTCAGGGTGTTCTTTAATCCCGTACATTTTTTCCATTATTTTTAAGTAAAAATCTAAAGAGGGCATATTCATTTCTTCACGCCGTTTATCTACATTAGTCTCATCTTCTATAGGGCTAAACACAACTTTACCTTCACTCACGTCAGCTTGAGTACCATAGATTTGTTTCTTTCCTTGTGCAATAAGAGCTCTATCAGTTAAAAGAGCAACTTGTTGTCCGCTAACACCTTCGCCATTCAAATATGATTGCTTTAAATAAGGAAGCATTTTTACTTTAAATGCAACATCAGGTGAATGCTGGATGACTAAAAATGCTGCTCCAACTCCTTTAACTCCGACTAAATCCCTTGTTACCCAATGATGCTTTTTAATGATAGCTTTAAGTTTTCCTGTATTACTTTCATCTATTTTCATCATTTGTTCTAGGAGTGCTTTAGGCGGGTTTTGCCACCCAGCTTCTCCTATTTTGTTTCGAATATGTTGATCTTCAATTTCCATTTCAATTAGTTCTTTTTGCAGAGGAAGGTTAATTTCGGCAAAAGAATAAAAAGGTATAATCAACAGTAAAAATAGGTAACGCATCAACTGAACCCTCCTTGTACATATAACGCCCCGATATGGGGCGCAAAATGCATGGCTATAATTAGCGAGGTACGAGCGCAGCCATGCTTTTTGCGTCC
>NZ_BADY01000077.1:0-14668 GCF_000241185.1 Pseudoalteromonas sp. BSi20495 | reverse complement strand
CGGGCTTTTTAAATTAATAACAAATATTAATTATAAACGGTCAATTACTGATTGAGTGAAATCAGTTGTACCGTGGCTGCCACCTAAATCGCGAGTTGTACGGTCGCCTGATTTAATTACATCAGCAACAGCACTACGAATACGCTCTGCTGTATCGCCCATATTTAAATGCTCAAGCATTTGAATAGATGCTAAAATTACAGATGTTGGGTTAGCTAGATTTTTGCCTGCAATATCAGGCGCGCTGCCATGTACAGCTTCAAAAATTGCTGCGTCTTCACCAATGTTAGCACCAGGTGCCATGCCTAAACCGCCAACTAAACCAGCACAAAGGTCAGATAAAATATCACCAAATAAGTTAGTCGTAACAATTACGTCAAACTCTTCAGGTGTCATTACCAGTTTCATACATGTTGCATCAACAATCATTTCATTTGATTCAATTTGTGGGTAACGCTCTGCTACTTCACGTGCTACTTTTAAAAACAAACCAGATGTTGATTTTAAAATGTTAGCTTTATGAACGGCAGTTACTTTTTTACGACCTTCGCGTACCGCTAGCTCGTATGCAAAAGTTACGATTTTTTCTGCGCCTTCACGCGTAATTATCGATTTTGCTTGTGCTTCATTTCCGTCTTCACTTACTACTTGGCCAGCACCTGAGTACATACCTTGGGTGTTTTCACGAATAGTAATGATATCAATATCGTCGTAACGCGCTTTAGTACCAACAAATGATTTAACTGGGCGTACGTTAGCGTATAAACCAAATTGCTTACGAAGCGTTACGTTAATAGACGTAAAACCTTCACCTACAGGCGTAGTTAAAGGACCTTTTAATGTGATTTTGTTTCTAGCAATGGTATCAACCGTTTCTTGCGGAAGTAACTCACCTGTTTTTTCAAGTGCTGCAAGGCCTGCATCAACAAATTCATAATCAAAGTCGCAACCTGCGGCTTTTAATATTTCAAGTGCTGAGTCGATAATGCTCGGACCGATGCCGTCGCCTTTGATCACTGTGATGGTTTGTTTGGCCATTGACTTTTCCTTTAAAGATTTTGATTTGCACATAAATTATTACTCTGAGAGAGTAACAGCTTGTTAGGTCATTTATGTGAATGGGATTGAAAATTGTAAGGGCGCATTTATACCAACTTATCGCCCATTTTGCCAGTTTATACTACAAATACTGGGTATAAATTGTATTTATAATGGAAATAAAAAGACTAAATAACCTGAACACAGATATAAGATATTTACTAACATATTGAACCATAATGATATTTAAAATTATTTTTCTAGCCAGAGATTTTCAATGAAAAAAGGCGAATTTGCGCGTCATTAGCTTGCTTATTGCAAGTAGATTAAACGCAGTTAGCGTCAGGTTTAATCCCTCAAATTGATTAAGTATTATTACGGATTGGTATTAAATAGTATTAGATAAGGCAAGCTCTTGGAGCTGTTCATTAAATAAGTGATGGTTTTCCCATTTTTGAGTAGTTAATTGCTGATCTAATATTTGCTGTTGCCAAGTGCTTAGCTTTAGCTGCGGTTTAAATACGGTTTGTGTAAGCGCCTTTATTGCTACCCATAGTTTACTGCGTTCATTGAGCTGCTTTTTTGGAAGGTGTTCAGCTTCCAATAATGCGATTGCCCAAGGGTTATCACTTAGTAGTAATGTAAGTTGTGCTTTTAGCTGCTCAGTGTCTAATGAACTAACACCAAAAAAGGCACTAATAGGCGTATTCAATGTGGTGTTAGGTGTTTCATCAATCATTATTTTTCTAGATATATGTGTACTGCATTGTGTTAATAAAAAATAAGCATAGCCATAAAGAGGCAGTGCGATATGTTCAAATTGAATCATTTTATTTTTACTAACCAATAGAGCAATAATTTCTACTATGCACTCTAGTCGCGTTAAAACAAATTGTTGTAAAGGGTGAGGAGTTACCTTAACCAGTTGCTCAAATATAACTCGCTGAATAATTGCAGGGGCATTAAAATAACCAACCATAGATAGACTATGTTTCAAATTTTTAGCCACTTGATGTTCATTATTATAAGGTTTTACAGCCTCACATAGATTTTCTATTACATTAGGATAAGGCGCCATAATTTGGCTTAACGCTTTGTAGCTGTATTCATGCTGCAACTTAAGACGACTAATTAACTCTATCAAAGCTAGCGACCCATTATTTAGTATATTGGCAGTGGAAGTTATATGCTCACTGTCCCATACACTAATTTGGATACGTGAATCATTTGATTGCCACTGGATAGCGTTGCTGTTTAGCAATGCCTTGACTCTATACCACGCTATTTTATTTTTATTCTCGGCGTTTATTAGTATATGGCGCTGCTGATTGTCGCTGGCCAAATACACCATTAATTGATCATTATATATAACTCGGCTACCCGGTAATAATGGGCCTATATGTGCGATTGAAAATTTTATTAGCTGTTGCGCAAATAGGTTAGGTGTACGTATATATAAATCGCCAAGAGCTTTAAAAAGACTAATATGTTGTTTAGAAGGGCTATAAGTAATGTTCATTGCAATTATATTAGCGATAGCAACAAGCGTAATGCCACCATCATAAAGCATTATTTTTGGTGTAGTGACTAATGCTTGCTTGTACTTACTTAGTTTTGCAAGAACTTGCGTTATTGGTTTTGCTGAATCACCGCCAGTTAAGATTATTTTAGCGGTGAGCTGGTGGCGTAATTGCCATATTTTTTTATCACTATCACTAAACTTTAACTGTTTGGAAAGCTTGTTTAGTTGCTCACCCACGCATAAATGATCAACAAGTGCAGCACAGATATATAATTCACTAAGCTGATTATTGTATTGCTGGCTTTTACACAAAGCAGTGGTTAAAACACATTGATTGATAACCAAATTAACAGAGTAACTATATTTAGGGTTAAATACAGCACACCTAGCTTGTAAAGCTACAGGGTATTGCTCATATAATTCTCTGTATTGCTCAGAAAGTTTACATACTGCAGGGTAGACTGTCTGCCATTGTTTTTTTACATTATATAAAGTTAAAAATAGTTTTGTATTTTCAAGTAATTGGTTTAGTTTGACAGAAATAGGCTCATTCATTATGCCTTCACCTAGTTTTAATCCTGATATTTTTTATAAGCACTAGGCCCCCACAAAATAAGTTGACCATTTTTAAATAACAGCCCGGTACATTCATCTATGGTTGTTATGCCATCGGACGTTTTATGTTGCGTGCGATAAAAAATGATTTGAAGTACTTCATCATTATTACGTTTTGCAAAAGTAAGATCTGGGCTGCCTAAGTAGTCAAGTACACTATTAATAGTAGTAGGCTGCTCTAGTGAAAGCTTTTCGATATAACGTTTATTAAATGCTTCGCGGTCTTGCCAAATCATCGCTTGGGGGTCATCTTTATAAAAAGTGATCACCAATGTTGCTATTAGCGCATATAGCCCTAAACCTAGAATTAAATACCTAAAAAACTTTTTCAACATTATTTACTCTGGTCACAGAATCTAATAATAGTATACGTATTGTAATTAGCACACGCTATAAACATGCGACTAACTAAGCCTTAATTGCTTTAAACTAAAACCCAAGTTTATATCCGTGCGTAAACTAACCAGTTGTTTTGAGATTACATACATTTCCATATTTGCTTCTAGCTTTTTATGAATACTTGGGCTTAGTAATTTATCTTCTAGCGCTTGCTCAACAGTATTATAATTATTAATAAGTTGTTGAGCCGACTTTATCCCTATGCCTTTTACGCCTGGAATATCATTGGTTTTATCACCAGCGAGTGCCCAAAAGTCTACTAACCTACTTTGTTGAACTCCAAAACGTTCTTTTATACTGTGCTCATCAAGATATTGCTTTTTAAAGTAATCATAAATAGTTATGTATTGACCTAAATGAGGTAAGAAACCTTTGTCAGTAGATACAATTGTGTTGCTTATATTATTCGTTGCAGCTTTACACGCAAGAGTGGTAATAATGTCGTCAGCTTCGTCATTAATAGGTTCAAATACTACAATACCTGTTTCTTCAATGGCTGTTTTGAAATGTATTAATGCATCCTTCAAAATTTGTGGCATTGGCGAGCGTGAATGTTTGTAATTTTTATAGAAATGGTAACGCCAACTTCTGTCACCATCAAACACAGCAATAGCATGGGTGGCGTTGGTAGTGTTAAGTAGTTTTTTGCATGCATGAGCTACTCTAGCACAACATGCTTCGATCATTTGATCATCACTGTGGTGTTTTTGGTTTACGTCAACCGCGTAAATGCGCCTAATTAGATTAAGCGCATCTATAAGAAGTAAATGTGGTTTCAAATTATAAAACTCATGCTTTTATTTCATAACATGGAGTGTACTTACTACCAGGGAGCTTCATACGTCCTTGGTCAACAAATGCCTGAAGCAGTTTATCCATATCTTTCATCAAAGCGGGTTCACCGCTTAAAATATAACGGCCATTTTGTTTAATCGCTTTTATACCTTCGTCTTTTACATTGCCGGCAACAATTCCTGAAAATGCTCGTCGTAAATTAGCTGCTAATAACTGTTTTGGTTGATTAAGGTGTAAATCAAGACCAGCCATATTTTCATGGGTTGGTGCAAAAGGTTGCTGAAAATCGTTATCAATCTTTAGCGTCCAGTTAAAGTAATACGCATCACCTTCGCTTTTACGATAATTGCGTACATCAGTCATTGCTGACTTTAATGTTTGTCCAACTAATTTAGGGTCATCAATAATTACTTCAAATTTGTTGAGCGCTTCTTTACCTAATGTCATTTCAACAAATTCGCACAGTTCTTTAAAATAAGCTTCGCTTTCTTTTGGGCCCGTTAAAATCACAGGCATGCATTGTTTGGCGTTGTCAGGATGTAACAATATACCTAATAAATACAAAAGCTCTTCTGCGGTGCCAGCTCCACCAGGAAAAATAATTATAGCGTGAGCGGTGCGTATAAATGCCTCTAAACGCTTTTCTATATCAGGTAAAATTACCAGCTCATTTACAATTGGGTTCGGTGGTTCAGCAGCAATAATACTTGGTTCAGTCAAGCCTAAGTAACGATTATCTTTAATGCGTTGTTTCGCGTGGCCAATGGTGGCTCCTTTCATAGGGCCTTTCATTGCGCCAGGTCCACAGCCTGTGCAAATATTTAAACCGCGTAAGCCTAATTCGTATCCCACTTGCTTAGTATATTTGTATTCAACTTCATTAATAGAATGTCCGCCCCAACAAACTACCATGCTAGGTTCGCTATTTACGCGCAATGCATCGGCATTTCTTAGCATGTCAAACACCATATGAGTAATGGCTTTTTGTTCTTTAAGATTTTTTTCGTATTTTTGACATATAAATAAAATATCGCGGATAACAGAGAAAATATGTTCGTGAATACCGGTGATGATCTCACCATCTACAAAAGCAGTTAAGGGTGGATTTTCAAGCTCAATTTTAATCCCGCGTTCACGGCTCAATAGGCGTATATCAAAATCTTGATATTTATCATAAATTTCGTTGCTGGCGTCCGTATGACTCCCCACGTTTAGCACAGCAAGTGCACAATTTCTAAATAGTTTATAGCGCTCGCTAGTGGATGATTGCTCTAATAAATCAACTTCTAGTTGTGACAATAAATCTAAAACCCCAGTTGGGTTTAATTGTATTAGCATCGGCGTTCTCCTTGCTATTCTTTTATGTAAATTACCACTTCGTGATATCTTTTATTTAAAATAAAAAATATGACATTATTTACTTATACAAAGACGATCCCGACCTGTATTTTTCGCTTCATAAAGAGCATCATCTGCTCGGTCAAAAGCGATTATAGGTGTATCGCCTTTCTTTAACTGAGTAACACCTAGAGAAATAGTTATTTCAATTTGTTTATCTTTAAATTTAAAAGGAATACTTTTAATTATCTTCCTCAGTTTATCAAGAGGGGCCGTAGCATTTATGAGCGAAGTACTAGGCATAAGTAAAACAAACTCTTCACCGCCATAACGGGCAATAAAATCTGATTTTCTAACCGATTTTTGTAGTGCTTTGGCTATAACTTGTAGTGTTATATCCCCAGCAGTATGACCAAATCTATCATTAATGGATTTAAAATGGTCAACATCAATCACCGCAAGAGTGACATCCGATGACTGAACATTAAATAGGTGTATTTCATGGTTGTAACGTTCATCAAATGCAGCACGATTAGGCAGTTTTGTTAAACTATCCAATAGACTTTTGAAACGTTGTTCATTTAAGCGTTTTTTATATTTTGTTAGTTTGCTTTCAAGGCTACCAATACGACCATTAATTTCATCAAAGCTAGAAACCAGCATTTCTCTGTCAGTGCGTTCAAGTTTTTCTTTTGCAATAAAGTCTTCACTAAGCGATTTTAATTCGTTATCAACCAACTCTTTTAAAGATGATATAGAAGTTGCATTTTGAGTTTGCACATTAAGATTTTTAATCTTACTTTCAATGCTTTTATTTAAAACATCAAACTCAACTTCCATCGATTTTGAGTGTTTACTTGTTGATACAATTGAATGATGTAAATCTTCAAGTGTTTGGTTTAAAGAAGATAAAAAGCTTTGTGCCGATTTACGCTCTTTATTAATATTCTTTACAATAACACTAATTATATTAATAGAAGCCTTTAACAGTGCATCTAACGTGTCGCTTTCTGTAATACAATTTTTTATGTATTTAATTTCTTCAGTTGCTTCGTCTTCCAACACTAATTCGTTAGCTAATTTTAGTAATTTTTGTGCAAGCTCAGGTGTTGCAGTACATTCATCGTCAGACGCAGCTTCTAGTTTGAGACTTAATGTTTGATGATAAAAAGAAATTAGTTGGTCAAGTAAAGGTATAAAATCATGGGTAGAGTGCACTTGATTAATTTCGTGATCTAACAAATGGCGAAGTGTTCTACGTGTATCCTCTGGTAATCCTTTTGTTTTTTGCAGTTGTTTACCAGCATTCTGTACGCTGCTATACAAATCTCGTTGTTGGGAGAGTTGTACTGATTCTTGGTTTTTTAATAAAACAATTGTTTCACTTATCAATGGCGATAGATCTTCAAAGCTAACACCTTTAATGAGTGCAGCCCTGAATTTAGCTAGCCTATTGTCTAATTCAGTATCAAGACCTTTACAACTCAATGACAATTTAGCTGAGAAATCAGAAAGAGTGTCCACCTGATATTTACGCGCGTCTTCAACAGCCATTCGGGCGTCAATTGCTTGTTTTAGTTTCTTATCTGTAGCGTTAGATTTATCAGACACCTAAGCTTACCGCCATCGTATTAGTTATATTATCTTCAGTTTACAACAAATTTTTGTTATGTGTAGTTATCTAACTAAAAACTTAGTAATTTTAGTAAGCTAATGCGTATAAACTCATGTACAAGACTCTTTATCGTATTTAATTCACATTTAAATCCGAGCTTGTTAATCTAGCTAGTAATTAAGTTTCTATTAAGAGTTTTTATGAAAAAGTTATTAGCTTTATCGATTGTAGCTGCATGTTCTACTTCAGCTTTTGCTGATGTAAATTACGAATTAAAAATATCTGAACCACAGCATCATTTGGGTAATGTAAGTGTTGAATTTCCAAAATCAGCACAATCTCATATCGATGTAAAACTTCCTGCTTGGCGTACAGGCCGATACGAAATTTTAAACTTAGCCAATGGCGTACGTTACTTCAATGCAAAAGATGAAGATGGCAAAGAGTTAACGTGGGAAAAAGTTGACCATAGTACATGGCGTGTACATCTTAATAAGCCAACAGAAGTTAATGTTGATTATCAAGTGTATGCAAATGAACTAGGCAAACGCGCCCGTCATATTGACGACAGCCATGCATTTATTGATGCATCAGGTTTTTTTATGTTTAGCGAGTCGTTTCGTCAAGAGCCAGTAACAGTCAATTTAGATATACCTAAAAAATGGCGTTCTGTATCAGGTATGGATAATTTAGAAGGTAAAAATTCATTCAAAGCAGCTAACTACGATGTGCTTGTTGATTCGCCAATCGAAACAGGTATAAATCAATTACACACATTTGAAGTAGATGACCGCGAATATGACTTAGTTGTATGGGGCGATGGTAACTACGATGTAGATTTAATGCTTACAGATCTGAAAAAGCTAGTAGCGACAGGTAATGTAATTTGGGATGGCTATCCGTATGAGCGTTATGTATTTATGGTACATGCAACGTCGGGAGCGGGTGGTGCAACTGAGCATTTAAACTCTACTATTATACAACGCCCACGCGATCGATTTGGTAGCCGAGAAGATTACTTAGGTTTTATAAGCACAGCCGCACACGAATTTATTCATACATGGAATGTAAAAGCATACCGCCCACAGGGTTTAGTGCCGTACGATTACACGAATATGAATTACTCTAAACTACTTTGGATCGCAGAAGGTTCAACAAGTTACTTTGAAGATCATTTATTAGTGCGCTCAGGCATTCAAACAACAGATGAATTTTTTAAAGTAATGAGTAAAACAATTAATCGTCATTTACAAACACCGGGCCGTGAAGTGCAAAGCGCAAGCGAAACAAGTTTTGATAAATGGATTAATCAAGGTGGCGATCACGCACGTAATTACAGTACCAATATTTATTCAGAAGGTTCGTTACTTTCACTCGCTTTAGATATCGACTTACTAGAAAAAAGCCAAGGTACAATAAGCTACCGCGATGTGCACAAAGCACTTTATAACAATCATAAAATGCCAGCAGGGTTTACAGACGTAGATGTGCTTAACATTTTAAAAGATTTAACAGGGCGTGATTACTCAAGCTGGTGGCAAGAAAATGTAGAATCGCCTGCAAGTATCAACTTTGATGAGTTACTTGCTAAAGTGGGCTTAAAATATGAACGACCAGAAAAAGCAAAAGCGCTTGCGAGTATTGACGCCACCGCTAAAAATACCGGTGAGTTACTAACACTAAGTTACGTTCGTCGTGGCGGAAGTGCATGGGAAGCGGGTTTAACTACCAATGATAAAATTGTTGCTATAAATAAGCATCATGTAGGTAAAGATTTAAAAACGAGCCTAGAAACATTTAAAGCAGGCGAGAAAGTAACCGTTGACTATATTCGTCGCGATGCTCTTGATAGCTTAACATTAGTATTATCAGAAGATTTTGATAAACCTAAAAAAGTAGTTGCTAATAAAGACGCTACGCTTGAACAAAAAGCGCTATTTAAAGCGTGGATCGGTGTAGAACACCCTGCAGATGTAAAAAAAGACGAAAAGTGATTTATACCAACCTGCATAAATACTTGAACAATTTAACGAATTAAATTTCACTATAACGTCGTTAAAAATTTTTTATTTAGAACAACTAGATACAAAAATTTTTGCCTAGTTCTAGCGTGATTTTCTTAACGTTAAATAGACTTCATATATAAGCAGATTGGTATTAAATCTAGTTTAAATACATTAATTTAAAGTAAGGGAGTGTGTGCTCCCTTTACTTTGTCATTTATCATTCTTAGTAATGGCTCAATTATTTAATAAGTAAATCGGTTACTATCGAACAAACAATAAAAAGGATTCTATAATGCGTTTAAAACCTCTTGTAGCTACATTAGTCGCCACATTTTCTTTATCACTTTCAAGTAGTGCCATAGCCGATGAAGGCATGTGGCAACCACACCAACTTCCAGAGTTAGAATCAATTTTAAAAGCCAAAGGGCTTGAAATTGATGTTGAATCTATTTCTAAATTAACCGAATTCCCAATGAATGCGGTAATTAGCCTAGGCGGTTGTACAGCATCGTTTGTATCGCCAAAAGGCTTAGTGGTTACAAATCATCACTGTGTTTATGGCTCTGTTCAGTACAATTCAACGCCTGAGAACAATATTTTAGAAAATGGCTTTTTAGCTAAAAGTCCTGCTGAGGATTTACCCGCAGCGCCGGGTTCACGCGTATACGTCACACAAACAGTTACTAATGTGACTGACAAAGTTAATAAAGGTATCGAAAAACTAAGCGCTAAAGCACGCTACGACGCAATAGTAAAAAACGAAAAAGCGCTAGTAGCCCAGTGTGAAGCCGACGAAAGCTACCGTTGTAACGTGTATTCGTTTCATGGTGGTTTAGAGTTTTACCTAATTAAGTCACTTGAAATTAAAGACGTACGTTTATCTTACGCACCAGCTATGGGCGTAGGTAAATACGGTGGCGATATAGATAACTGGATGTGGCCGCGCCATACAGGCGACTTTGGTTTTTACCGCGCTTATGTAGGCAAAGATGGAAAACCAGCAGAGTACAGCGAAGACAACGTACCTTACGTACCAGACTCTTACCTAAAAGTAAGTGCTAAAGGCGTGCAAGAAGGCGACTTTGTAATGGTTACAGGCTACCCAGGGCGTACTAACCGCTACCGCATTGCAACAGAGGTAGATAACGTATTTAACGACAGCTACCCTAAAGCACGCGTTCATAACTCAAAATACGTGTCGCTTATTGAAGAAAACTCAGAAGACGGCAGTAAAGCGCGTATTGCTTACGAAAGCACCATTGCAGGTTATAATAACTACATTAAAAACTTTGGTTCGATGATCGAAAGCTTCAAAAAAGGCACTATGCTTGAGCGCAAAAAACAGTTTGAGCAAGAGTTAACACAATGGATCAATAGCGATAGTGAGCGTAAAGAACAATACGGAAGCGTATTAGGTGAGCTATCTGATCTAATTGCACAATCACAAGAGCACAGTGAACGCGACCGAATGTTAGGTTATGTACATCGCTCACAAATGATCAGCACAGCACGACGTTTATACCGCCTAGCTTACGAAAAACAACAGCCAAATAGCGAACGTGAATCTGGTTATCAAGAACGTGACTTACCTCGTATTAAAGCAGGGCTTGAGCGCATGACGCGCCGTTATGATAGCAAAGTAGACAAAGCTATTTTACTGCACTTTTTAGAACTGTATGCAGCACTTCCAAAAGAAGAGCGTTTTAGCGAGGTTGATAACGTATTTAAAGTACAAAATGGGTTTGATAAAGCAACTCAAAGCGCGTTACTTGATAGCATGTATGAACAGTCAAGACTAGATAATGCCACGGTTCGTAATTCATTATTTGAGCAATCGTTTAGCCAGCTAAATCAAAGCCAAGACCCATTTGTGCAGTACGCTAAAGCCATATTTAAAGTAATGAAAGCACAGGAAGATAAATCAAAAGCACTTGCAGGTAAATTACAAGCAGCTCGCCCAGAGCTAATGAGCGCAATCATTGCGTTTAACAAAGCTAAAAACAAACCTGTATACGCCGATGCCAACAGCACACTACGAGTAACCTATGGCACCGTAGGCGGCTACTCACCTCAAGACGGCTTGGTAGCAACACCCTTTACCTCGCTTGAAGGGTTACTAGCTAAAAACACCGATGTTGACCCATTTAATGCACCCAAAAAGTTACAAGAGCAAATTAAAGCCAAGCTTTATGGTGATTACACGGGCGGCATGAATACAGTACCCGTTAACTTTTTATCAAATGTAGACACTACCGGTGGTAACTCAGGTTCGCCAACACTTAACGGTAAAGCAGAGCTTGTAGGCTTACTGTTCGACGGTGTTTACGAAAGTATTATTGGTGACTGGGATTACAACCCTGAGCTTAATCGCTCAATCCATGTTGATTCACGCTACATGCTGTGGGTAATGGATAAAGTAGATAATGCACAAAACTTGTTAGACGAAATGACAATCGTAAAATAAGTAATTAGTGAGATAACAGAAGGGCGCTTACCGTAAAGGAAGCGCCTTTTTTATTGATGTTTGATTCGCTTATTTATGACTGCAAAGTGCTAGCTGCTGTACTTCAAGGCGTGAATCGATACTCTGTTGGGTGACGCCTTCGGCTTAACCAACCTACATTTTGACGTAGGTCTGATAAGTGGCGAAGCCACGGCATCCGACACAGTAAAATACCTTGTCAATTATTATCAATATTTTATGTTGTCGAGTCGCTGGAGAGTGCTAACAGCAGACATTGGTAACGCCTCGTTATACGCCGAATGCACCTATCTAAAAGCTTTAATTGCCTCATTAAGCTGCACATCTTTTCCGGTTTCAATATTGGTCACATTAAGAAATACAAATTCATGATCTACAGGCAATCCAATGTTTTCGTAATTTTCTCCATGAGAGTTGAGATACCTTTCATTTGATAATGTTATCCCCCAACCATTAGGCAAAGCCTTTGTTAACGCATCGCTAAAAGCTCCGTTGCTTCTTTCACCAATAAAAGTAACATTGCCTCTTGCTTGTAAACCTAAAAGAAATACTTCAGCCGCACTAGGTGTTTTTTGACTAGTTAGAACAACAATGCTTCCTGTGTAATTATTAATTTTTGATGGGGCGACAACAATTTTTTGAAGTTCACTGTAACCTGTCGATGTTTTAAACTGTTTCCCCCCCAAGGCTAATTCTGAATCTATTAAGTAAGATAAAATAGAAAATGCCACTAAGTCACTTCCACCCATACTAAAACGTAAGTCAATAATTAAACCATTGCTTTGTTTGATGATAGGCGTAAATATCTCCATAACCTCTTTTGTTGCTTTTACGTCATTATTTGAGAAATCATCAAAGTTACTTATCTTTAAATAGGCAATATTTTGAGGCGTTTTTGCTAAGGTAAAATTATCGTGATATTGAAGAGTAGAATAGTTTTTATCAATGTAATTCTTAATGTTTTCCTGAGACTTTTCAATTAATGCGGTATGTAATTCCCAGTAAGTTGAGTATTCAGGGTAATTTACTGAGTGCGCTTTTAATTCATCCCAAAATGACCACTTTCTTGGTGAGTAATGTGAAAGCCTATCAAGTTCTTGATTAAGTAATATGGCATGACCGTCGCGTAATTCTTTAAGAAAGTCATCTATGATACTAAATAGCTCATCTTGCGTAGTTTTTGAGGTTATTCTTTTTTGCCAAAGTTTTCTCTGCTCAACCCAACTAATATTTTTATCTTTTGAAAATGCATAGTGCTCTTCAAAATTATTCATTAGAACGTCAAGAACAATACTGGCATTAAATTCATAGTTTTTGTCTTTTATACTAACAATTTTTTTGGATTGACATTGAGCGGGTAAACTATCTAATTTCGTTAGTTTTAACGGAAATAAACCACCAAAGTTAAGTAAGCGAGTATATTTATTCACTTTTTGTGTTTCTTCGATGAACGAGATTTGTTCAAACTCATCGGTGATAAAGTGGTTTTCCAAACAATGCTTAGTTGTTAAATCAAAAGCTGTTGTTTTATTGTCCACAGTATAAAAAACGTAGCCATAACCTTGGGTTTTCCAAGTTGTCTCTGCGGAGTTCGCAGAATTAATGGTACAAAGTACGGTGAGTAGAAATAACAAAATCCCTTTATGCAAAGTTTACTCCTAATAGTGAATCACAGCCAAACTAGGCTAAGCGGAAAATTACTGTTGGCTAAATTAAGTGAGGCTCACCATTTTAAAAATTTGCAATTAATAGCTAAATTTTACTAGTCGTCCACCTCAGGGCGTGTTGTTAGTTATCAAAGTCGAATGACTTAGTAATCATCGGCTGAAAACGCCAACCCCAGATACAAGTATCTTTAGCTCTGAAAGTCACTGAGCCTGTTAACTTTTGATTGTCTTTATCTTTTAATACCACAACATAATTAACTAAACCGTATGGCTCAGTTTCATGTAATTGAACATTAGCATCAATAATTTCAGGGTTTTTGAATTTACTTAGATCAGCGAACTTGTTTAGTTGTTCGTAAGCAGCCTCTAAACTTGATAAAGGCATTTTTTCTGCAATATCTGAGCATAAAAGCTCATGGGGTTTTTTAAACTGTTTTTTAGTCAAATATAAATTAACAAACTCATGAGCTTTCGCTTTTGTATTATTAATTGATGACTCAAAGAAGGCTTTCGCATCAAACCCTTCTGCATTTGATTGGAAGCTAAATAAAAACGTTAATAGCAATATACGTGATAATTTCACAATTCTATCCTTGATAGCTAACGAGCCTGTAGATTAACTCGTTCTTTTATTTATTTTTATTGATAAATAGACCATAGCCGAGTTCCTATTTTGGTTCAATTGATTACTGTATTTTTACGCAGAATATAAAGAAGTGTTCGATATTGTTTTAATTGGCGTTTTGGACGGGATTACGGGTGCTTTAGTGGCTTTATTTTAGATTAAAAAGGCTTCCCCTTTTCAATGCATCGTGTTTTGCAGCTTTTCTATATTATGAACGATGCAATAAAGTTGCCATTGCGTATTAACTTTCGTTTGACCTCGTAAGATCAATTTATTCATGCCTTTGTTGACGGTAATATTGCCGAACACGGGTTAAATACAGCCTAATCGTTTGCAAACACAATAAACTAGAAAACACAATAAACTAGACATCCATCCTAAATTTGCACTTTCTAAGGTGCACAGTTTTATTTTTTAATTAGAGTGGCTGTCTGGTTTAGTTAAAAATACCGATGTTGACCCATTTAATGCACCTAAAAAGTTACAAGAGAAAATTAAAGCCAAGCTTTATGGTGATTACACAGGTGGTATGAATACAGTACCCGTTAACTTTTTATCAAATGTAG
>NZ_BADY01000078.1:0-9014 GCF_000241185.1 Pseudoalteromonas sp. BSi20495 | reverse complement strand
AATATAAAGAACTAGAAAAATTGATATTAAGCCTCCAAGACGTCCTATTTCTAATTTCCATTAAACTCAAAAAATTACAATTTCGTAGCAATCATTCTAAACTGCTAGCAGAACGCATAACTGAAAATACGTATTATAAGCTGTTTATTGAAGGTAAGTTCGACACTTGGGATCAGCTAGATAAAGTAGATTATTATGAATTACAGAGAAAGCTTCGCCTGATTGTTGATGAGGTTATAGGGTCTCTTAAGTTTTAGTTACCCTTTGGGCTGCTAAACTTGTGAAAAGCCTTAACAGCTCTTTTTAAACAGGGTTGTATTAGTAATGTCGACTCCTGTTTTAATCGGGTAGGCTAAATTATCTTTTTAGTCCGTTAGATCCCCGAAACACCGCACGGCCAACCAATTTAATTCTAAACCCATACTGTAACCAAAGGGGTCACCCATTAGAAAATTCCGGTCAAGCAGGTAGCTGTGTTTTCTTGATCTTTTTATTCAAAAACCAAGTGTTCTTATTATTTAAACTCAATTTAAATATGACTACGCACCTAGTAATGACGTCGATTGGTGTGAATATGCACCAGTCACTCATATGAATTTAGGCAGTTTGATTAAGCATTATTAATGATTAATTAAGGCCCTTGGCTTTCGCCTCAGTCATCGTTTAGTACCAATGTCAGTCAAGTTTCTGGCTGTGTTTACACACTGCGCTGTAACAAGTCTGTGAAACCAAAGCGTTCATACATCAAAATTATTATTTATCCATTTATCCCTCGATCATACTTTTATTTAACCAAAACATTTAATAACTAGTATAAAAAAGCGTTGCTCTAGAGTAATGCCTTTCTGTATATTTTTAATAGCTCAAAGGCTATTCAGCCGTTAAATAAGTTTGGGGCTACTTAATAGTGATCTTTAGTTTTAAACTTATAACTATAAAAATCAATACTTACAAGGAAGAACACTTGCATATCCAAATTGCAGAACACATTAAATTAGCTCCTTTAGTGGAAAGCGATGCTGCGGACATTTTAAAGACTGTTAATTTAAGTCGGGCAGGTTTAGGTGAATTTTTGCCTTGGGTAGAAGGGGTAAACAATATCGAATCAGCTAAAAAGTACATACTCGACAGAGTCAACAGCGGGCTAAATGGTTCGCGGTGGTTTAAAATTTATTATAAAGATAATCTGAGTGGCATTTTTGCAGTTAAATCTATTTGTCCTGAGTTGAATGTAGCGGAGCTTGGTTACTGGTTAAGTAGTGATGCACAAGGAAATGGTATTATCAGTCAAGTAATCGCAAGAGTGCCAAGCATACTCAAAAATACAAGCGCTAAAGTAATTGAGTTTAGATGCTTAGAACAAAATGTAGCTAGCATTAAAATTGCTTTAAAATCAGGTGCAAGTTTAGTTGGTACTATTCCAAACTTTGTATCGGTTGATAATACACTACAACAACTTAATATATATCAAGTGGCTTTATGAATAACCCTGAATACCAGACTCTCCAGTAATAACTCTGTCTATTTAATGACTTTTCTCATCAATCTCTTTCCCACAATTATAACAATCGTTAGTGGGGAGCTTATAACTACCTAGATTCAAATTGTAAGCGCATTACTTGGTTTTTCTTACAGGCAGGGCAGGCGTAATTAATTACAGAAACCAAAGGGGCCAAACCTTGACTTCATACGTTAAAATTATTGATCATTTTTGCCGTTTGATCCAGCTCTTACTTAATCGAAATATTTAATAACTAGCATAAAAAAGCGTTGCTCTTGAGCAACGCTTTTCTGTATTTGTCTAATAGCTGGTAGTTAACTTACTCAGCCGTTAGCTTATTCTGCTGCAAGATAATTCAACACTACTTGATGATGATCTTTGGTTTTAAACTTATCAAATAGGTGTTTTATTTTACCGTCTTGGCCTACTAAAAACGTCAGGCGGTGAATACCATCGTATTCTTTACCCATAAATTTTTTGTAGCCCCATACACCAAATGCTTCAGCAATGGCGTGGTCTTCATCGGCTAATAGGTCAAAATTAAGCTCTTTTTTAGTTTCAAAGTTTTTAAGGCGCTTAATTGGATCTGGGCTAATACCTACAACGCGGGTATTAAATTTAGCAAGCTCTGCTTGTTGGTCACGTAAGTTCTCGGCTTGAACCGTACAGCCAGGCGTTGACGCTTTAGGGTAAAAGTACACAAGCACTTGTTGCTCTTTTAACAGCTCGCTTAATTTTACTGTTTCGTCGTTTTGGTTTTGTAGGCTAAAAGCGGGTGCTGTATCGCCAGCTTGTAATGGACTAATTGTGTTCATGTTTAGCATCCTTAACGAATTCGTTTAAAAATATAATCTACGTTTAGCGTGTGAGAAAGGCTCTCGAAACTAATTTTAAATTGATCTATATCTACATCAACCGGTATGTTGAATTCAAGTTCACAACGCATTTTAATGTCGTCCTCTTGAGAGTAGGTATCTGATTTTAGTGAGCAAATGCTAATGTTGCTGTCGGCAAAAAAGCGCGTTACTTTACTTAGTGTCCCCGGTGTGTCGATCCCTGTGTATTCGAGGGTATAACCGGCACAAAATTCACTGGGTGTATGACTGGCGGTGCGCTTCATCATGGTAAGCAGGCCAAGTTCCATGGCTTTAGTAGGGAGTACGTGTTCAATACGGCTAATAGCTGACATGTCGCCATTGAGTAACATTATAAAGGTAAATTCGCAGCCTAAAATAGCGATACGGCTATCTATAATATTACAGTGGCAGTCGCTAACTAATTGTGTAAGTTCGCTCACAATACCCGGCCTATCTTCGCCAATAGCAGTTAACACAATTTGATGATTTGAAAATGCAGTCATGGGTTAAAATACCTAAGTTACTTGGATTATAACAACGCAATGGGCAACGCAACTAAATACACTTGAGAAGTTGCACGGCGGCGAAGTTTAACACAAAACACTCTATAAACTACAATGCGGGCTAATTAAGCGCTTTTAAAGTGCGGTGTTTCTTGTTTTTACTGGCACAGGAAAGTACCATAGCTAAAATTTGCTTATTTGCACTTAGATTTTTTCTAAGTTGAAGTGCTGAACTTTATTGCAATTAGGCAGCCAAATAATAAATGTAAAGTTAATATTGATTTTACACTGAACCAAATCGGCATAACCCACTCATATACTTGTTAAAACAATTAAAGGGTATGCTAAGGAGAAATATCTGTGCAGTATTGGATCCCAAAAGCACTTGCTGTAAGTGTATTGGTAAGTTTATCAGGGTGTAGTGTATTTACTAACGATGCACATAATGAGCGTAATTACCGCACGCATGAGCCAGTTAAAGCGCCAGCGTCTCTATCGCAACCAGCCCAAGATCCCGTTTATAAAATGGATATAGGTCAATACGATAATAACCCTGTGGCTACAAACTATCGTCCACCTGCTCAGGTTCTTACGGTAGCTAAGGGCAGCTGGGTTGAAGAAACAGATAAACTGGCTCGTGTTTATTTTGATAAAAATGATGGCATTGACGATTTAGATGAATTTGTTTGGGATTCAATTAAAGCCGTTTTAGCTGACAATAACGTAAGTGCAACCAAAGAAGATAAACTGTTAGGTGTTATTGAAACTGATTGGTATTCAATTATTAAAACAGAAGAAAGCTGGCTTTGGGGCAGTGACGAGAATGCTGATTTAGAAAAATTCAAGTTTACTATTGAAGAAAAATCACATCAGCGAACTGCGTCTTTGCGTGTTGATTTAATTGATTTTAAAGGTGATAACGCATTAACCGATTTACTTAAGCAGCAATTAGAAGTGCGCGCGCTTAACCAAGTAGTGAGTGAATTTGATTACCGTTACCGTCAGTTAGAAGTCGATTTACGTAAACGCCAAGGTATTATTTCACTTGAAATGGGCTTTGATAATAAAGGCAATGCGGCACTGGTTACTGAGCAATCTTACGATGCAGTATTTGACCGTTTCTCTGGCTTTTTAGAGCGTTTGTCATTCACTATTGTTGAAATTAACCAAGATACAGGTTTAATCACAGCTGATTATAAAGCACCAGAGAGCAGCGTTTGGGATTCTATTTGGGGCGACGAAGTTACTCAATTACCTATTGATGAAGGGCAATACCAAATTTTAGTGAGTAAAACTAAAGAAGGTGGTACAAGCTTAACGTGGATGGATGATAAAGGCGAAACGCTTGAACCAGGTACTATGAACGGTTTACAACAAGCATTAGAAGCGGCACTCATTCAGCGCGGCATTAAAATTTAAATAAGAATAAATTTTTACTACAAAAAGAGCGCTAAGCTCTTTTTGTGGTTTTTATAGGTTAAAAATATGTCTCAATTACCGACTTCTACGCAGTACGATTGGCGTACTTGGTTTACGTTTTTAGTACCTTCACTAATTGGTGTTTTTTTGTTTATGACACCGGTTTCTACCGGTGAAGTAATGACTATTCCTATCGCTATGATGGCTAAAGCAATGCAAGTTTTTTTTGCAGATTCAGCACAGGCTATTATTACGTTAATTATTTGCGCTACGGGCTTACTTTCATTCGTTGTAAGTGTATTTAAACCGCAAGTTATTTGTAAAATTCCACTTTTAAATCATTTATTCAACGTTAGTTGGATTTGGCTGGTTACGCGTTTATTTGGCACTGTGTTTGTGTTAATGACGCATTTAAAAGTAGGGCCACATGCCGTTATTTCTGAAAATACAGGGGCATTGGTGTTAAATGATTTACTGCCTGTATTGTTTTCGGTATTTATACTTGCTGGCCTGTTACTGCCTTTATTACTTAATTTTGGTTTGCTTGAGCTAGTTGGGACTTTATTAACGAAAGTTATGCGACCTTTGTTTGGTGTACCAGGGCGCAGCGCTGTTAACTGTGTGGCATCGTGGTTAGGTGATGGTAGCGTAGGTATTTTAATGACGGCTCGCCAATACGAAGATAAGTACTACACACAACGCGAAGCCGCTATTATCGGCACTACTTTTTCTGCTGTATCTATTACTTTTTGTTTAGTAGTTATTGGCCAAGTTAAACTTGAGTACTTATTTGCACCGTTTTATTTAACGGTATGTTTAGCGGGTGTTGTGGCTGCTATTATTGTGCCTCGTTTACCTCCATTACGCTTTAAAAAGGATGTATTAATTGATGGCTCAAAGCCTGATGCTAACGCGGAGTTAGTTCCAACGGGTAAAACACTGTTTGGCCATTCTTTAGATGTTGCACTCGCTAAAGCAGATAAAGCCCCAGGTTTTGTCGGTACTGTTAAAGAGGGGGTACATAATGCACTGGATATGGTTTTTGCTGTGTTGCCAGTGGTTATGGCTGTGGGTACTTTTGCGTTAATTATTGCTGAATACACGCCAATTTTTCAGTATTTGGGGATGCCATTCATTCCGTTTTTAGAATTACTGCAAGTACCAGAGGCTGAAGCAGCTGCACAAACTATTATGGTCGGTTTTGCTGATATGTTTATTCCGTCAATATTAGCAGCCGGTACTATTGAGAGCGATGTAACGCGTTTTATTATTGCAGCTATGAGTGTTACTCAACTTATTTATATGTCTGAAGTTGGTGCGTTGCTGTTAGGCAGCAAAATACCGGTTAATATATTTGAATTGTTTGTGATATTTATTTTGAGAACGTTAATTACTCTACCAATTATTGCTTTTATGGCGCATTGGTTAGTTGGTTAAATAGAACGATTTAATGAATTAAAAAGCCCTGATTAATCAGGGCTTTTTTGTATCTGTTGTATTTTTTATATTGGCGTTGGGCTTTTTAAACTCCTGTTTTTCAGAGAGTCTAATCAGCGCAATATTACCAATGATAATAGTAAAAACAACGGCGACAATAATTACAATATGCCAAGTTTGCATCGCAGTATCACTTAATATTTAGTACGTTTAAGTGTGACCGTTTCACGCTATAACATCAATAAAATAACTAAAAAATACAACCAATAAATTGCTTTTAAAAACGCCTAGCGATCGAAAGCGTTAAAAAATTAAGGCCTGGGTTTGGCTCTTTAAATCCTGCGTTTGAATAGTGAATAACTCTAAGTGCCACGTTGGTTTTTCCAAGGTCGGCAACAAGGCCAATACGGTCTTCAAACTGGTAGTGGGTGCTGATGTTTTTACCTGCAAATTGAGTTTCATCAATCAATGACACACCAATACCAGCTTCAACGTAAAATGGTGTGTTATTGAAACTAAACGCCGGAAACTGTAATACAGGCGACATGGCTAAAACTATGTTCGATTGTGTTTCATCGCCGTGCCGATATTCCCACATATTTACACTTGTCTCAAAATAAAATCGCGCATCACCAATGAGGCTTTGCATACTAGGCGCATGGTATTGGTAGGCTATTTTTACGCCATTGACATTACCTTCGCCTTTAAGAAAGTCTACAGCGTAACCGTGATCCGATTGGGCAAAAGCAAGTTTGCCAAAAAACGAAATTACTAATAAAAAAGAGATAAAAAATATTTTAAGTGACGTTTTCATAGATACCAATTCTGTTTAATTCAAAGTGATATCCAAATGATAAGGGCGAGCAGTTAACAAATTCAATGAGGACAAAATGCCGGTTGTTTATGAGGTGTTAATATAAAATAGTAACTACTTGAATTATATTTGGTTATTTTATTGGTGCTGTTTAGGCACTAATAAGTTGCTTATTTGCTTCTTTTTTATTGCGTATAGTTCGCGTAAATTACAATCATCTTAATCACACAGACAAAACTTATTATGAAACTAATTAAACTATTACTGCTAGGCACTGCATTTTTAAGCAGTTCTCTTTTTGCACAAGAACAGCAATCCCCAGATCGACTTTTAGAATCAGTTGCTAATACGTTATTCGCCGATATAGGCAAAGTAAATGCAAAAGGGAATGCAAGTAAAGAAGCAATGTCTGAGATTGTTGAAAAACGTTTAATGCCACATATTGATGTTAAGTTTGTCTCGTTTAAATTATTAGGTAAGCATATTAAAGGGATTGAGCGCGAGCAAGCAGTTCAATTTATAGATGCAGTAGAGCATTATTTAACGGGTACTTATGCTGGTGCATTAATGAAATACACGGGTCAAAAGGTTGTATTTGAACGTAATAATGCAATAAGCGATTCTGAGTATGCAACGGTTAATACACAAATTATTGAGCCTAATGCACCAACAATAGATTTAAGCTTTAAGCTTCGATTAGGTAAAAACAATGAGTGGAAAGTATACGATATTGTTGCTGAGGGTATTTCGTTATTAAGCGCTAAGCAAAAAGAGATTATTCAACGTATTTCAGATGTAGGTTTAGAGCAAGTTACTAAAGAGTTAAAAAATAAATAACGATTTTGTCTGGCTCTGATTAAGCCCAACTCCAACCTCAAAAACAGCCAAGTACTTATGTACTTGGTTGTTTTTATAATTTCATTTATTCATCGACTTTGCTCTAGCGTGGCGATCAAGGTGTGGTAGAATATCAGTTCTTTGATTAAGCGTGGTGTCAGCTAAAAACTGTTATAACTGACCACTCACCCGAGCTACACTGGAGTTGTGTTGTTTTAATGGAAAATGTACTGATTTGGCCAAAGGAATACCCGTTACTGATTAAAGGACTTGTAGAACAAAACGGTGCCTTTATTTTAGATGCGTTAGAAGCTTGGCCTGCTTGTCGTTCTACTAATGAAGATGATGGTGTTTGCACCACTGTTTTGCCGCCTATTTATTATTTGGCGTGGCTAACTCCACTTGAACCTTTTGAAGAGTGCTTTTTTCAACATATTTCTGAATATGACGAAGATGCGCAAGCGTATATTAGTGCAGTTAAAAGCCACTACTACGATAATGAATATACCCCTGAAAGTTTAGTGCTAATGCTTTGCGAGCGATTAGAGCAGTACGCAAGTATTGCCACGCAAAATGATATTAGTACGCCTCTGTCGTTACTCGGTTTGTTTTTTAGTAAGCGTTATTTTACGTTAATTGAACATGCCTTAAGTAATGGCAGTAAACTCTCTGCTGTTGACACGCTATCACTCTGGAAAGAAGTTGATTTTAGAGAACGCTTAAGTGCATTTATTCCAGAGTCTATTGCTGATTTAGATGTGCTTTGTGAACTTGCTAGCGAAAAAGTGGCAACGGGTAAAGACTATTTTACGTTGCTTACGCAGGTATCTCCTGACGTTGATTCTGTTGTTCTTTTAGAGAAAGCTTTATTAACTCACTTGCGTAAAAAAACAGCCAAACAAACCATGGCTATGCGCTTTATTGAACAAGGTGCTACAGGTGTTCTTGCCGATGAAAATAATAAAACAGCATTTATGTGGGCAGCTGAAAAAGGCTTTGTAAATGTTGTGGAAACATTACTTTCAAAGCAAGATAAAAAAGCGACTGACAATTTAGGGAATACAGCATTACATTATGCTGTACTTGCTAAAAATGAATCATTAATGGTGTTGTTACTTAAAAGTGGCTACGACTTTAGAGCGCGTAACAACGAAGGGTTAAGCTGCTACCGTTTGGCCGTTAATATTAAGGCTAATAACTTAGTTAAATGCTTAGAACGTGACTTTGGAATTAAAGAGTTGTCGCCTGAAGGTCAATTTGATCGTATTAAAAAGGTGCATGCTTTACATGCTATTGTGACGTTGTTTTTACCGTTACAATTGTTTTTCTTTTTTGATGAAACAATTACTATAAAAAGCGAACTAACGCTTACGTTAACCATGATTGCAGTGGTGTGTTTTTTCTTTGCAACCACTCTAAAGCGTTGTGCTTTATATCCTCATATAAAACACCCTTGGGGTTTGTTTATACTTAGGGTATTTTCTTTGGTTAGTTTAGTTGCTCAGCTGGGTTTAGCTGGTATTGTGACCCTCACTGCTTTGAGTGATTTAGTTTAGCAAATGCCAACCTATAAAATATTTGAATAAATTGACCTTATATAAGCAGGTTTTTGTAAGTGTAAAAACAGTCAAATTATTTATAAAAAA